>JBIKSQ010000046.1:0-8845 GCA_044348555.1 Candidatus Nanopelagicales bacterium
AGTTGATCTTTACTCGCGGATTGATACGGTGATTAAAGTTGGTGAGCGGGTGCTCATTCCAACGGGCATTTCGATTGCGCTCCCAAATGGGTTTGCTGCCTTGGTTTTGCCAAGGTCAGGTCTTGCGTTGAAGCATGGAATCTCAATGGTTAATCCACCTGGTCTAATTGATGCTGGTTACCGTGGGGAAATTTCTGTCATTCTGATTAATCATGACAAGAATGAAGATTTTCAAATCTCTAAAGGCGATCGAATTGCACAATTAATGCTGCAAGAAGTTTCTAGTGTGAACTGGCATCAGGTTGAGAAATTGCCAGGCAGCATGCGTGGAGATGGTGGCTTTGGCTCGTCAGGTATCAAGGGATAACAATGGGTTTACGCTCTTGGATTGATTCAGTTACAAAATCTTCAGCAGACATCGATGCTGCAGAACTTCGAGTCGAATCTGAACTCTTTGGTGCTGATGCAATCGCCGAACTTCTCTCTGGTCAAGTGACAACATTGACGGGCAAAGTTCAGTCCTTAGTTTTTCGCCCCGAAACAAGTGTTCCGGTTTTAGAAGCAGAGTTGTTTGATGGATCCGGAACTGTAGTAATCAAGTTCATGGGTCGTCGAAGAATTCAGGGAATAAACCCCGGCACGAATATCGCCGTTACGGGCCGAATTGTTCAATGCGATGGTGTGATGACAATGTTTAACCCCGAATACAAACTTCTCCCAAGAACCGAGGTCGCATGAGTGCCAACGCCGAGTCTGAACCAGTGACACCTGAAGAAACCAACCCGAACGGTGAGACGGATCTTGTTGCCACAGAGAAACTCCTTCAGCAGACTCTGGGCGGCTCCCGCGGATTAATTGATTCAGCTCTACCCACGGTTGCATTTCTTACGACCTTCACGCTCACTTCTCAAAACCTCCAAAGCGCATCGATAGCTGCGGGTTCTGCTGCTGTCGCACTTGTAATTCTGCGATTGATTCAGCGGAAGTCATTGCAACAGGTTTTTTCTGGAGTGATCGGTGTTGGGATTGCAATCTGGTTTACCCGTAACACCGGTAAGGCTGAGGATTTCTTTTTGCCAGGGCTGCTTACTAATGCTGCGTATGCGTTTGGAATCACCTTAAGCGTGTTGTTTAGAAATCCATTTTTAGGTTTTGTTGTTGGTGGACTCAAGGGAGATTTGCTCGGTTGGCGTAAAAATCCACGCGATGTGAAATTCTATTCACTGATTTCTTGGTGGTGGGTCGGAATGTTCAGTCTGCGACTTGCTGTGCAGTTGCCGCTTTACTTTGCCGCACAACTGGAACTGCTGGGCACTGCAAAGTTGATTATGGGATGGCCGTTGTACCTAGCTGTTGTTTGGGTGACCTACCGAGCTGTTAAGGCTCGAGATGCAAAGAATGCCTAACTAACTTCGCCAGTTCTTTCACTGAGTAAATTCTCCAGCGCGTTTATCGAATCTGGATGTACCAGAAATAGCAGTTCGTCGCCAGCCTCTAACCGATCGTCATTCGTTGGTTGAATAACTCGCGAGCCGCGGACAATTGCAGTGAGACTTGTCTCTACCGGCAGCTGAATCTCATCAACTCGCTTTGTTACAACCACAGCGTTTGCGGGAAGTGTCATCTCGACAAGTTCAGCCTGTCCTTTTCGCAGCGACATCAGCTTTACAAGATCGCCTACGGAAACTGCTTCTTCGACGAGTGCTGAAAGTAAACGGGGAGTCGATACTGCGACATCTACACCCCAACTTTCATCAAACATCCATTCGTTCTTCGGGTGGTTAACGCGCGCAACAACTCGGGGTACTCCGTATTCAGTTTTTGCAAGCAGCGATACAACCAAGTTCACTTTGTCGTCACCAGTTGCAGCTATCAAAGCTTGGCAAGAAGCCAGATCAGCCATTTCGAGGGCAGCGGCCTCGCAGGCATCAGCCACGATAACTTTTACACCGTCGTACTTATCTGGATTCAGGGCTGACTCGTCTTTGTCAATAAGCAGAATTTCGTGGCCATTCTCGGCCAACTCGCGCGCGATTGACCGCCCAACTTTTCCAGCACCTGCAATTGCAACACGCATTTTTACTCCTGTGGCTGACTTGCGAAGACTTTGAGAACATGTTCCTGCTCATCCAGCCGAAAAATTGCGTGGATGATGTCGCTCTCTTGAATCACGGTAGCGGTATCTGGAAGCACAGCGTTGCCAAAGCGATTGAGGTATGCGATTCGGGCACCACTAGTTCGGCCCAGTTTGGCAACCTTTTCACCAATCCAAGCTGAGTGATAGGGGAGTTCAGCTAACGTCAAAGTGCCGGTTGCGTCTCGAAATTCTTCAGTTGCGATTGGCAAAAGTCTGCGCATGAATTGTTGAGTAGTCCAGGCAACCGTTGCGACGGTTTCAATTCCCAAACGCTGGTAGATCTCGGCTCGTCTTGGATCATATATTCGCGCGATTACGTTTGGGACATTAAAAGTTTCTCGCGCAACCCGCGCACTAATAATGTTGGAGTTATCGCCGCTTGAGACAGCTGCAAAAGCATCAGCTTTTTCGATGCCTGCCTCACGCAGCCGATCGCGATCAAAGCCAACTCCAGTGATTGTGCGACCAGTAAAAGTGGTTGGAAGCTTTTGAAAGGCTGTCACATTTTGGTCAATGACTGAAACTGAGTGGCCAGCCGTATCCAGGTTCTCCGCTAGGGCGCTGCCGACTCGGCCACAGCCCATAATTACGATGTGCAAAATGCTCTCCTACTAAGAGTTACAGAGAAACTCTAGCCCCTGCGTGGTGGCATCGGTTCAGCCCTGCCGCTGAGGGAATAGCATTAGGCAGTGGATTCTTCCAAAGTTCTAGATACAACAAAGCGAATAGTGCTCGGGCGCAAGATGCGCAGCGAGCAACTTGGCGAAACCCTTCTGCCAAAGCGATTGGCACTTCCAGTCTTCGCATCTGATGCTCTCTCCTCGAACGCTTACGCAACTCAGGAAATTCTGATGGTGCTAGCGCTTGGTGGCGTTGCTTTCTTGAACTTCACTCCCTGGATCGCTTTCGGTGTTGTCTTGGTTTATTTCGTAGTGATTGCTTCTTATCGACAGAACGTTCATGCCTACCCAAGCGGCGGCGGCGACTATGAAGTTGTCTCGACAAACTTGGGTCCAAAATCAGGTGTGTTTGTGGCCAGCGCTCTACTGATCGACTATGTGCTGACGGTTGCTGTATCTATTGCAGCTGCAGTAGCAAACATTGTTTCAGCAGCGCCATGGTTTGCAACTCATAAGGTGGAACTGGCGATCTTCCTGATTGCGCTCATCACGGCGATGAATTTACGTGGCGTCAAGGAATCTGGTTTGGCATTTGCAATTCCAAGCTATGCATTCATGATCAGTGTTGTTGGCATGATCATTTACGCAATCATTCGGATTGGTAACGGCGCAGAACTAAAAGCTGAGAGTGCTGATTGGGAAATCGCCAACGAAGGTGCAATCACTGGCGCTGCCCTGGTTTTTCTATTAGCGCGAGCTTTCTCTTCAGGAACTACTGCGTTAACTGGCATTGAAGCGATTAGCAACGGTGTCCCGGCGTTTCAGAAACCAAAATCCAAAAACGCTGCAACCACATTGCTGCTCATGGGAATAATTGCAATGAGTATGTTCAGTGGACTGACGTGGCTAGCCTTAAAAACAGGTGTCAAAGTTGCGGAACACAGTGGTGATTTGATTGGCCTTCCGGATGGTCAGCCGCAAAAAACAGTGATTGCTCAAGTTGCAGCAGCAGTTTTCAGTAATTTCACACCTGGCTTCTATTTGATTACCGCTACCACTGCGATGATTTTGGTGCTTGCTGCAAACACGGCATTCAATGGTTTTCCCGTTCTCGGTTCAATTCTTGCAAGGGATGGTTTCCTTCCACGACAGTTGCATAACCGAGGGGATCGGTTGGCTTTCAGCAATGGAATCTTCGTGCTTGCACTAGCTGCGATTCTTTTAGTCATCATCTATAAGGCCGAAGTTACTGCGCTGATTCAGCTTTACATCTTGGGTGTTTTTACAAGCTTCACTTTGAGCCAGCTCGGAATGATTAAGCATTGGACGCGGTTGCTGAAGTTGGAAAGTCGGCCGGAAGCTCGCCGGAAAATGCTTGTTAGCCGAGTAATTAACTCTGTTGGTTTGTTCTTCACCGGAACAGTTCTGGTAGTGGTTCTGATTACCAAGTTCACTCATGGTGCGTGGATTGTCACAATCGCAATGCCGCTGCTTTATCTTTTAATGCGTCGCATCAGAAACCACTATGACGATTCTGAAGTTGAACTCTCGTTGCCGATCGACGCAAAAGCGACCTTGCCTAGCAACGTATACGCAGTAGTCATGGTTTCTAAGGTGCACAAAGCCACGATGCGAGCGATCAACTACGCCCGAGCTTCCCGCCCATCAGTGCTTGAGGTTGTGACTGTCAATATTGATCAAAACAAAACAGATGCACTTATTCGGGAATGGGAAGAACGAAAAATGCCGGTGCCATTAAAGGTTCTGGATTCTCCATACCGTGAAATCACTCGACCATTAGTGCAGTATGTAGAAGGTTTGCAGGCGGGCACGAACGATTTAGTTGTTGTGTATCTGCCAGAAGTGGTCGTAGGTTCGTGGTGGGCCGGTGTGTTACATAATCACTCAGCGCTTCGATTGAAGACGCGTTTGCGGCTATCTCGGAGAGTTATCATCGCTTCAGTGCCATTCCAGATGTCATCGAGCGAGGGATTGAGCGAGAAATTTGATCGCGCTTCTCCAACTACAGTTCGCCGCACAGATTATTAGGAGCACAGTGTCTTTAGCTATTGGCGACAAAGTTGAAATTGATATTGAACGAATTGCACACGGTGGACATTTTGTGGGGCGTTTTGATGGTCAAGTTGTCTTTGTAAGGCATACAGCCCCAGGTGAGCGTGTGGTGGTTGAGATAACCGAGCTTGGCAAAGGCGGCCGGATGGCCTACGGGGATTGCGTTGAGGTTCTGCAAGCCACCGAGTTTCGAGTGCAACCGCCGTGCCAGATGGCCGGAATCTGCGGTGGCTGCGACTTCCAGCACATCGAGCTCGCACATCAGCGAGATTTAAAGTTGCAAGTTCTGCGCGAGCAGTTGGTGCGCCTGGGCAAAATGTCTGAAACCAGTGACGTGCTTATGGCCGCAACCATGTCCGCGATGTCTGATGGCGAAACTGGACTTGGTTGGCGCAGTCGAATGCGTTATGGCACCACGAGTGAAGGGCGAATTGGCCTAAGAAAAGCGAACAGTGCCGAAGTCGTGGGAATTGCATCCTGTCCTATCGCCGAACCGGATATTTCAACTGGTGATGAGATATTCAAACCTTGGGCAAACAACAGCGAAGTTATTGCAATTCGAACCAGCCAAGGCCAGCGGATTGTCCACTCGATTGAGGCTAAGGCTGAAACCCTTACTGAACGAGTCGGAGAATTTGAGTATCAAGTTTCCAGCACAGGTTTCTGGCAGGCACATCGATACGCACCAAAAGTTTTTGTTGCAACCTTGCTGGAAATGCTCGGTGAGCTGAACTCAAAACACGTGCTGGATCTCTATGCAGGTGTTGGATTGTTTTCAGTGCCGCTGGCTGAGGCCGTAGGCCCGGGTGGTCGGGTTGAAGCGGTTGAGAGTTACCAAGACTCAGCTCGGCTGTTGCGCAGGAACTTGCGTAAGTACGAGCAGTACGCGTTTTCTTATGCCAGCGAAGTTTTGAAGTGGATGAAGGCCTCATCAACCCGAAAAGTTGATGCAGTCGTGATTGATCCCCCAAGAGCAGGTGCAAACTTGAATGTCTTGAAGGGCATCACTCGATTGAAACCAGCTGTTTTAGTTTATGTTGCATGTGACCCGGCATCGCTAGGCCGAGACACTGCCTACCTATCTGAATTGGGATACGAACCCGCAGAAATCAAGGCTTTTGATGCTTTTCCGATGACCTACCACTTTGAAACTTTCGTCAAGTTTGTCCCCGCTAAGATTGGCTCTTAGACACTAAATTGGAGCTTTTTAATGACGCACCCGAATTCTTTTGATGCTAAGTCCCAACTTGTCGTAAATGGCCAATCACTTGACTATTTCGATATAGCGGTTGTGGCTGGATCCTCAACTTTGCCCTATACCCATAAGGTTTTACTGGAGAATTTGCTGCGTTGCGAAGATGGAAAAAACATCACAGCTGAGCAGATTCGGGCGCTGGGTGCTTGGGATTCAAAAGCTGAGCCAACTGAGGAAATCCAATTCACTCCTGCTCGAGTCATCATGCAGGACTTCACCGGAGTTCCCTGCGTAGTCGATCTAGCAACCATGCGTGAGGCCGTCAAAGAACTTGGGGGAGACCCGCAGCGAATCAATCCGCTTGCACCGGCTGAACTTGTGATTGATCACTCCGTGATTGCTGACAACTTCGGTAAATCTGAAGCTCTGGATTTGAACACAGCAATCGAATATCAACGCAACCACGAACGATACGTATTTTTGCGTTGGGGTCAGACCGCATTTAGTGAATTCAAAGTGGTGCCACCAGGGACTGGAATTGTGCATCAGGTCAATATTGAACATCTTGCGCGCACCGTCATGGTTCGAAATGGTGTTGCATACCCAGACACTGTTGTTGGCACAGATTCGCACACCACAATGGTCAACGGACTAGGTGTGCTTGGCTGGGGAGTTGGTGGCATTGAAGCTGAAGCTGCAATGTTGGGCCAACCAGTTTCAATGTTGATTCCACGAGTTGTCGGATTCAAGTTAACCGGCACTCTGCCAATCGGCACTACTGCCACCGACTTAGTTCTGACAATCACTGAGATGCTTCGCAAGCATGGAGTGGTCGGTAAATTTGTTGAGTTCTACGGTCAAGGTGTTGCTGCAGTTCCGCTTGCAAATCGAGCCACCATCGGCAACATGTCTCCAGAATATGGCTCAACAGCAGCGATTTTTCCAATTGATGAAGAGACTCTGAGATACCTCAAACTCACGGGCCGCAGTTCGGATCAGATCGACTTAGTTGAGGCCTACGCAAAAGCTCAAGGCCTCTGGCACGACCCATCCGCAACTGAATACATCGAACCTATTTACTCCGAATACATTGAATTGAACCTAGATTCGATTGTTCCATCCATTGCAGGTCCAAAGCGGCCACAGGATCGAGTGGAGTTGGCTCATTCAAAGAAAGCCTTTGCTGAGATTCTGCCAACCTACACCGGCTCTGAAACCTCGAAGCCAACTCCGATTCATTACAACGGAGCTGACATTGAGTTGAACCATGGCCAAGTTGTGATTGCATCGATTACATCATGCACAAATACTTCAAACCCTTTCGTGATGCTTGGTGCTGGTCTGCTTGCTAAAAAGGCAGCGGAAAAAGGCCTTCGTTCCAAGCCTTGGGTGAAAACCACTTTGGCACCTGGTTCCCAAGTCGTCACTGATTACTACAACAAAGCAGGCCTGACACCCCACCTTGAAAAACTAGGTTTTCACCTTGTGGGATACGGCTGTGTAACTTGTATTGGAAACAGTGGCCCACTTCCAGAGGAAATCTCTAAAGGCGTAAACGCGGCTGATTTAGCAGTTGTCTCAGTGCTTTCAGGTAACCGCAATTTTGAAGGTCGAATCAATCCAGACGTGAAGATGAATTATTTGGCATCTCCGCCACTAGTTATTGCTTATGCGCTGGCTGGAACTATGGACTTTGATTTTGAGAAAGACTCACTAGGAGATGATCTAGAAGGAAATCCAGTTTTCTTAAGAGACATTTGGCCAAGTCCAGTCGAAATCCAATCAACCGTGGATAACTCAATCGGTGCCGACATGTTTAGCTCCCGGTATGCCCACGTTTTTGATGGTGATTCGCGATGGCAAGGACTACCAGTTCCAACCGGCGACACTTTCGAGTGGGATGCTAAATCAACCTACGTTCGAAAGCCACCATACTTCGAGGGAATGCCGAGAGAACCCCAGAAGGTTTCCGATGTGCATGCAGCTCGAGTGCTTGCAAAATTAGGAGACTCGGTCACGACCGATCACATTTCTCCAGCAGGTAACATCAAGGCTGGTACTCCAGCTGCGCAATACCTCGATGAGAATGGTGTTGCTAAAGCAGATTACAACAGTTACGGATCACGTCGAGGAAATCACGAAGTGATGATTCGAGGAACTTTTGCAAACATTCGGTTGCGCAATCAGTTGCTGGATGGCGTTGAAGGTGGATTCACCAGAGACTTCACAAAACCAGATGCACCGAAATCATTTATTTACGATGCAAGCCACAACTACCAAGCCGCAGGTATTCCACTAGTTATTTTGGCGGGCAAGGAATACGGCTCAGGTTCATCGCGAGATTGGGCCGCCAAGGGCACTGCGCTTTTGGGAGTAAAGGTAGTGATTGCAGAGTCGTACGAGCGTATTCATCGTTCGAATCTGATTGGTATGGGAGTTTTACCACTTCAGTATCCAACCGGAGAAACTGCTGATTCGTTAGGTTTGAATGGCTCTGAATCGTTTAACTTTGTTGGGATAACAGAGTTGAACAATGGAGTCACACCAAAAACTGTAAAGGTTGTTGCAACAAGCACAGACGGTAAAGAAACTGTTTTTGATGCTGTTGTAAGAATTGATACGCCAGGTGAGGCTGACTACTACCGACATGGCGGTATCTTGCAGTACGTGCTGCGTTCGTTGCTTTAAAACCTCAGACGTCAGTTGCAGTCAGTTCAGTTTTAGATAATCCTGATACTGCCTTCATGATTACTGGTACACATTGATTCAGTTGCCAGTTTCGCACCGAAAGTTTTTGTAAGAATTCGCTGACGCTTTCAT
>JBIKSQ010000047.1:0-8755 GCA_044348555.1 Candidatus Nanopelagicales bacterium
TGTTGTACTCGAGCTCTGCTAGTTCAGCAAAAACATGACGATAGTTCTTCCGCCAAGTTTTTGAATCGATTGGTCGATCTATAAGTTGAGAAATTGCTTTTGCACTCACATCCAAGGGATCTTGGCTTCCACTTTCACCTTGCACTCGAAATTTGCTCATTTTCGCGCCCATTCTGCCAGCGAGATACCGAGCAGAGTCACAGCAATTCCCAAGATTTGAAGCCCGCTCAAGATTTCACCCAAGACTATCCAAGCAACCGTCGTAGCCAACACTGGTTCGGTCAAGCCCATTGCTGATGCTTGTTGGGAATTGATGAATTGCATAGCTTTCAAACTTAACCAGAATGGAATTACAGTCCCGATGAGAATCATGAATGCAACCATTGCGTATCTGGATAACTCTAGATTGTCGTTGTATTCGTAAGTTCCCTCTAGGTACTGCCACGGGAAACTCCACCAGGGCTGAAATAGTGCCCAAAATGCAGTCGCAAAAGCAAAGCCCCACATGGTCAGTGAAAGTGGATCTCGAGGTTCCGGCTGATGCAGAACTTTCTCTCCGACAACGTAATAAATTGCCAGTGCAGCTGCAGCACCTAATGCAGCTGCGACTCCCAACAAGTTGAGCGTAAAACCAGTCCAAACCTCAGTGATAAACGTCAAACCGGTGAGCGCGATTGAAAGCCCTAACCAGGTGAGTCGCGGCACATGATGGCTCCAGGCAAATTTCACCCAGATTGCAACCATCAATGGTGCTGTCAACTCCAAAACCAAAGCCACTCCGACCGGCAACAAATGGATTGCCACAAAGTAAAGCCACTGCGTCATCGTTACGCCAAGCAGGCCATACATGGCCATCAATAAAAATTCATGTTTAGAGCGAATTCGGAAGGCCGCCCGATTGGTCAGCACAATCACAACAACCAGAATCAACCAAGCTGCACTAACCCGCAGTTGGGAAAGTCGCATTGCTGAAATTCCGGTGTCTAACAGCCCCTTTGAAACAGTGCCGTTGAGCGCCCACATTGAAGCTGCAGCCAGATACAGAAAATACCCGCGAGTTGAAATTTTCACTTCATCACCGACTTGTAAATGTCAACAGTCGAATGTGCGATAGCCGCCCAATCAAAATTCGCCATCGCCCGAATTCGACCCGCGGCGCCCATGCTGATTGAACCAACTTCGTCTGCTACAGCTCGATTTAATGACTCACTCAAACTCGCTTCGAATAGTGCAACGTCATCAGGGGTGTAGTCGACCAGGAATCCAGTTTCACCATCCACCACAACCTCAGGAATTCCGCCGACAGAACTTGCTACAACCGTTGTGCCACATGCCATTGCTTCAAGATTCACAATTCCAAGTGGTTCATAAACTGATGGGCAGGCAAAGACACTGGCCTGAGTCAGCAACACAATCAATTCAGTTTTGTTAACCTGATTTTCAATCCAGATCACATCGTGTGGTCGCAAAGAACGTAGTTCTGCCACTGCCGATGCAACCTCATCACCAATGGACTTTTCATCTGGTGAAGAGGCTGCAAGCACAAGCTGAACACCTGGCAGAAGTGTCTTTGCTGCACGCAACAGATGGATTAATCCTTTCTGCCTGGTGATGCGTCCGACAAACAGCACAAAAGGTCGGCTCGGATCAATTCCATGTTTCCGTAAAACATCATCGTCTTGAGTTGGTTTAAAAACTGAAACATCAATTCCGTTGTAGACAACTTTGACTTTTTCTGGCTCAACAAATGGGTAGCAATCCAGCACATCAGCTCGCATGCCGCTTGATACGGCGATAATTGCATCAGCAGCTCGATAGGACTCGGCCTCAATCCAAGAGGAAACTCGGTAACCGCCGCCAAGTTGATCTGCCTTCCACGGCCGACGTGGTTCTAACGAGTGAGCCGTAATTACGTGTGGAACTCCAGCGATCGATGCCGCCAAGTGGCCAGCCAAATTTGCGTACCACGTGTGGGAGTGCACAACATCTGGCGAAATCTGTGCAATTGCATTGGCCATCTCAACACTTGTCGCAGCTACAGCCAGGGCAGGATTCAAGTCATCTTCCACTTTTAGCTTGAACGCCGTTGCGTCTTTTCGCGCAGCGCCCATGCAGTAAACATCTGTGCCTATGATTTGGTTGAGCGCCTTCACCAATTCGGTTACGTGAACTCCAGCCCCTCCATAAATCTCTGGTGGCCATTCTCTCGTAACAATCGCACTGCGCATGGGCTGAACCCTAGAACCTAAATGGATTTCAAACTACTGTTGAGGCATGGCACACGAACCCCGAATTTTAGGAATTGTTCTGGCCGGTGGCGAGGGCAAACGGCTGATGCCACTAACCGCTGACCGAGCCAAACCCGCTGTGCCATTTGGTGGTTCCTACCGCCTGATTGATTTCGTGCTCTCAAACATCACAAATGCTGGTTACCGAAAAATATGTGTTTTAACACAATACAAATCGCACTCGCTAGATCGACACATCACAACCGCTTGGCGGCAATCCTCGATGTTTGGTGACTACATCGCACCAGTACCTGCTCAACAGCGACTTGGCCCACGGTGGTACACGGGTTCGGCAGATGCGATTTTGCAATCCCTAAACCTTATTTACGATGAAAATCCAGATTACGTTTTAGTTTTTGGTGCTGACCACGTTTACCGAATGGATCCACGCCAAATGGTCGAGCAACACATCGATGGCGGAAAGTCCGTAACAATTGCAGGTATTCGACAACCTCGAAACGAAGCCCATCAGTTTGGAGTAATCGAAACCGCTGAAGATGGTCGGACTATAAAAAACTTCCTAGAGAAGCCTGCCAACCCACCTGCAGTGCCGGGCTCGCCCGACGAGGCTTTTGTTTCAATGGGTAACTATGTGTTCACAACCAAAGCGCTGATTGATGCCCTCAAAACGGATGCTGAAGACGAGAACTCACTGCACGACATGGGCACAAACATCATTCCAATGATGACTGCCCAGGGTGAAGCTGAGGTATATGACTTCGCTGATAATCAAGTGCCCGGCGTGAGCGAACGCGATAGCGGTTACTGGCGCGATGTTGGTTCGTTAGACAGCTACTACGAGGCCCACATGGATCTTGTTTCAGTGCATCCTGTTTTTAATTTGTACAACTACCGCTGGCCTATTTTGAGTTACTCGCCACCACTTCCACCTGCCAAATTTGTAGAAGGTGGCACAGCTCATGACTCAATCATTGGAACTGGTTCAATCCTGGCAGGTTCACACGTAAGAACTTCAGTGATCTCAACCGACGTTCACATCATGGAGGGTGCGTACGTCGAGGGGTCTGTCCTTTTGCCTGGAGTTCGGATTGAACCTGGCGCGGTTGTTCGAAATGCAATTCTCGATAAAAACGTTGTCGTTCCAGCTGGAGCAAAAGTCGGGGTTGATATTGAAGCTGACCGATTGCTTTACACAGTTTCAGAACGTGGCATCGTCGCTATCGGTAAAGGTATCCGAATCCAACATTAAGAAGTTCGGCCATTGTCAGTTGTGCTAAAAAGTATGTTCGCCACTGTGCTCTGTTACTACAAGCCCTTTTCGTAGCTTAAAGTTTTGGCGGACCGGCCGATGGATAACAATGAATTGCCCTGGCTTTAACTTCGGGACTGGTTCTGCAATTCTTAAGGCCTTTGCAATCGCTCGAACCATCGCAGGTAACACTGGTCGGTGACACACAACAACCAAAGCAGCCGAGTTTGCTGCGAATTCACGACTGGCCTTTCGGGTCGCTTCAGGAGCATCTAAAAATGCCAACTCAGAAATCGCATCAACTATTTTCAATTCACTTTCATTCACAAAGTGCGGTACAACCGTGCTGACACAACGTGCAGCTGGCGACGAGATTGCATTCGTTATTCCATAGGCTCGAAGTACATCTGCAATCTTTGGAGTTTGGGCAAAGCCTGACTCGTTCAGCGGTCGTTCATGATCGTGTGGTGGTTCACCGTTGTGCCGCTCCGCAAAGACTGCTCGTTTTTCGGCTTCTGCATGGCGCAGCAGAATTAATGGTTTGGTATTCGGTGAAAGTTCAAGCGCACGTTCCAGAATGTCAACATCGTGGCTGTAGGTCAGGATTTTCTTGGCCTTGATTGGTTTCAGCCAGTGAATCTCATCAATCTCTTCGTTCGGCACCCAGCCGGGCATGAAATCAATCTCACCTTTTGCAATTCGCTCATCAGTTGGTTGTGCCAACCAGTATCGAACAATCTTCGGTTCACCTAGTGATTTGTATCGAATGGTTCCGACTGGTGCCCGCAAGACAGTTTGAACCGTGGTTTCTTCGGCCGTCTCCCGTACCGCACATGCTGGCATGAGTTCACCAATTTCGAGTTTGCCTTTTGGAAGGGACCAGTCATTTCGCAGTGCCCGATGCACAACCAAAACTTCTAGATCTCGACCTTTGCCTCGAACAGTTACTGTGCCGGCCGCCAGAATTGGAGTTTTTGGAACAGATTTTTTAACAGCAGGAAGGGGTTCAGCTGCTTTTTTGCTGGCTCTATTTCTCTTCATATCTGTGTGCTCCGGTGCTGCCAATCAATCAAAGTCGCCTGGAAATCCGCCAGTGGTACACCTTCTGGGCTTCTCAAAATTCGATCCCATTCACCTTCAGAGTTCAACTCCCAGCGCATCACATCAGGGCTGAATGCCAAGTCCAGTCGTTCTGAAACATACTTTCGGTGCGCGAGGGTTGGCAGATTCACAATTGTTTCAACCCGGCGGTCAAGGTTTCGATGCATGGCATCAGGTGAGCCAATCATCACTTCAACATCACCTTCGTTGAAGAATTCATAAACCCGACTGTGTTCCAAAAATCTACCTAGAATCGATACAACTTTGATGTTCTCGGAGAGACCTGGCACGCCCGCCCGCAAAGCACAGATACCTCGCACGAAAAGTTCAACATTCACTCCAGCTTGTGATGCTCGATATAGCGCATCAATGATCGCTTCATCAACAATCGAGTTCACTTTAAAACGCACCCGCGCTTGTTTGCCGTTTTGTTGATTCGTAATCTCGCGATTGATTCGTTCAATGAGACCATTTCGTACATCAGCTGGAGCTACTACTAGCGCTTTATATTCTGGACCTATTGCATATCCAGAGAGCACGTTGAACAATGTTGCAACATCGTTTGTGATTGTTGGGTTTGTGGTCAACAAACCGTAGTCTTCATAAATACGAGCGGTTTTCGGATGGTAGTTGCCAGTTCCAAAATGCACATAGCGACGCAGGTGGTCACCCTCGTCGCGAACCACCATGGACAACTTGCAATGTGTCTTTAGGCCAACCACTCCGTAGACCACGTGAACACCAGCTTGCTCAAGTTTGCGAGCCCACTCAATGTTGTTCTCTTCATCAAAACGAGCCTTGATTTCAACTAGCGCTAGCACCTGTTTTCCCCACTCGGCTGCTTCAATCAAAGCTTTAACTATTGGTGAGTCCCAAGAGGTTCGATATAACGTCTGTTTGATCGCGAGTACCTGCGGATCGCGAGCGGCTTGCTCAAGAAACAACTGCACGCTGGTAGAAAAAGAATCGTATGGGTGGTGCAACAAGATATCGCCGTTGCGCATTGCCTCAAGGATGTCGGGTGAACTGGATGACTCAACACTTGCCAGCTCGTGATTAGTCTTGGGAACAAATGCTGGGAACTTCAAATCATCTCGGTTTAACCCAACGATGTCGCTCAACCCACGCAGATCTAGCGGCCAAGGCAGTGAGAAAACTTCCCGCTTATCAACCTCAAGTTCTTCTTTGAGAACTGCAAGAATTTCCGGATCCATCGTGTCTTCAACTTCTAACCGCACTGCAGCACCAAATCGGCGACGCGTTAATTCACGTTCTAATGCTGCCAACAAATTCTCAGCATCATCTTCTTCGACATCTAGTTCTTCATTTCGGGTAACCCGAAATGTGTGGTGCTGCAAAATCTGCATGCCCGGAAAAAGCATGTCGAGATGGGCCGAGATGACATCTTCAAGTGGAATAAATTGCTCGGCTTCTGGACTTGTTAACACAAAGCGGCTCAGGGTTGGTGGAACTTTCACTCGCGCAAACAAATCCTGTTTGGTGACTGGGTTGCGCACCATGATTGCAAGATTTAGGGAAAGGCCCGAGATGTATGGAAACGGATGTGATGGATCTACAGCCAACGGAGTTAGTACCGGAAAAACTTTTGCCTTGAACCACTCCGTGAGATGCGCCTTTGCGTCTTCCGACACCTCTTCCCATCGAACCAACGTGATTCCATTTTCTTTAAGTTCAGGAAAAACTATGTCGTTCAGAATTTCGCTCTGCCAGCGTGTTAGTTCTCGACTGCGCAGAAGTACACCTTCATGAATTTCGCGGGGCAACTTGCCAGTTACTGCTCGTGTTGCGATGCCAGCGGCAATGCGGCGTTTTAGTCCCGCAACCCGCACCATAAAAAACTCATCTAGGTTGTTTGTAAAAATGGCAAGATACCTAGCCCGCTCTAAAGGAGGGATTTCGGCCGTGGTTGCCATCTCTAGAACACGTTGATTAAAAGCCAGCCAGGACAACTCACGATCTAGAAAACGGTCCTTGGGAAGCTCGGTCACTTCTGAGTTTTCCATGGGCGAACTGTGACACACAAAAGTGAACACAATTTAAACCTGAAAGGAAACCGTTATGTCCCAAGAAAACGCTGAAAAACTGGGCAATTAGCCCCGAAAAGCCAAAAGCGCCAGAGTTTCCTCTGACGCTGTTTGCGACCCCGACGGGACTTGAACCCGCGACCTCCGCCGTGACAGGGCGGCGCGCTAACCAACTGCGCTACGGGGCCAGTTTGCTAACCAAATTGGCCTGCGTACCCCCAACGGGATTCGAACCCGTGCTACCGCCGTGAAAGGGCGGCGTCCTAGGCCGCTAGACGATGGGGGCAAGAGAGCGAACTCTCTGTCCTCAACCGTTTGGGGCGGCCAAGGCAGCCGAATCGTAAGGGTTGAGGGCATTTTGGCCAAACTCGGGGTGCTGCAATTCTTTGGGGTTCAAACCACCAAAAAAGTTAGATGGGAACACTTCTCATCTGCACGCGCCTTGCAGTCCGCTGCCCAAATAATGGACACACACTCTGGTCAGTTGCCAAACCTGGAAATTGCGGGTTACCTCGGCCTATGAAAATAGCAAACGACATAACCGAACTAGTTGGCCACACTCCATTAGTGCGAATTAACCGCATTACCGATGGAGCTGGTGCAACTGTCGTAGCAAAAATGGAAGACTTCAATCCTTCGCACAGCGTGAAGGATCGCATTGGCGTTGCAATGATCGATGCAGCCCAAGAAGCGGGACTTATTGGTCCTGACACTGTTGTGATTGAACCAACAAGCGGCAACACCGGTATTGCACTAGCAATGGTTTGCGCAGCTCGCGGTATCAAACTAATCCTCACCATGCCAGAAACCATGTCCAAAGAACGCCGCGCTTTGCTGCGTGGATATGGTGCTGAATTGATCCTCACCCCAGGCCCTGAGGGAATGGGTGGTGCGATTGGTCGAGCAACCGAGTTGGCTGCTGAAAATCCAAACTACTTCTTGCCACAACAGTTCAAGAACTTGTCGAACCCGCAAATTCACCGCGTGACAACTGCGGAAGAAATTTGGAACGACACTGACGGTCAAGTCGATGTGCTGGTTTCTGGCATTGGCACTGGTGGCACCATCACTGGTACCGGTCAGGTTCTGAAAGAACGCAAACCAGGCCTCAAAGTTATTGCAGTTGAGCCGGCCGCTTCAGCCGTTCTTTCGGGTGAGCCAAAAGGCCCACATCCACTTCAAGGTATCGGCGCTGGGTTCATTCCAGATGTGCTTGACACTCAGATTTACGACGAAATCATCAAGGTTGAGGCAGCAGATGCAATTGCAACCGCTCGTCGCGCAGCAAGAGAAGAGGGTCTACTGATCGGCATTTCGTCTGGTGCGGCGCTGTGGTCTGCCCTGCAGGTCGCGCATCGGCCCGAGTTTGCTGGCAAACTAATCGTTGTAATCATTCCATCCTTCGGTGAGCGCTATCTCTCAACACCTCTCTTCGAAGGACTTACTGACTAGAACAGGGACATGGCCTCCTCAACCGCGACTTCGCGCTCTTTGCTTTCGCACATCAAGCATGATGTTCGAATTGTGCTTGACCGAGATCCAGCTGCCCGCAGTTGGATCTCGGTTGCTTTGCTCTATCCCGGCTTGCATGCAATCTGGGCGCATCGAATCAGCCACAAGCTCTGGCAAAAACGCCGCTATTACTTAGCTCGCTGGTTCTCCCAAGTTTCTCGGTTCTGGACTTTGATTGAGATTCACCCAGGCGCAACCATTGGTGAAAACTGCTTCATCGATCATGGTGTCGGAGTGGTTATTGGCGAAACCGCAGTTGTTGGCAACAACGTGACCATCTACCAAGGTGTGACACTGGGTGGAACTAGCTTGGAGCCCATCAAACGTCATCCGACCATTGGTGACGATGTAATTGTTGGAGCTGGCGCGAAAGTTTTAGGAAACATTCATATCGGCGCCGGAAGTCGAATTGGAGCGAACGCGGTTGTTGTGCGCTCTGTAAAAGATCACTCAGTCGTGGTTGGAGTTCCAGGTCAAGTAATCGCCCAAACCCAAGGCGATGTCCTAGCTAAGGGATCCGGCGGGGTTATCCCAGACCCGGTTGGCCACGCAGTTCACTCACTCTTGAATCGAGTCGATGAACTCGAAAAGCAAGTGCT
>JBIKSQ010000048.1:0-8729 GCA_044348555.1 Candidatus Nanopelagicales bacterium
TCGCACCACTATATGCACAAGCTCTTGTAGGTATGGTCGCTTTAACTGGCCAGTGGTGGTTAGAAACCCGCAAGCCATCAAAAGAAGAAGTTGCATCACACTTGGTGAATCTGGCTTGGAACGGCCTAGGCGGCATGGAAGCTGCACCTCGGCTGCGAACCATTCCGGGCAAACGTTGATCAGGTTGTATCAGGATCAAGTGGGGTTTGTTTTTTAGATCGACCTCGCGTTCCGCCGGGGCGGTGACGATCTAAGTCATCAGGCAAATCTTGCAGAATTCGTTTTGGATTTAGGTCCTGCAGATCTCGCACCATTTCTGGATCGATATCGATGACATCTTTTACAGACTCTTTTACATCTGTGACTTGGCCACGTAGTTGTCGTAAAAAGCGGGCTGACTTCGCTGCGTACTGTGGAAGTCTCTCTGGCCCAACGACTACGAGCCCGATTGCAGCAATCACAATCAGTTCACCAAGTCCGATATCGAAAAGCACGTTCGCAGCCTAGACGAAAGTTTGCAAAGAACCGAGAGCTAGCGAAACTATCTTGCCGCTCTTCATCTCAAGTTCAACCATCTCGCCAGGTGCGTACTCCCGCAGGGAGACAATGAACTCGACCGCTGAACGCACAATTCGATCGTTCACTCGAACTATTAAGTCGTCTACTTCAACTCCAGCTAAATCGGCAGGTCCATTTGCTTCAACTTCAACAATCAAACCACCTCGCAGGCTTGAGTCCATATTCACTTTAACTCCGATGATTGGAATTGTGCTGCCACCGGTGGCAATCATCTCTTCAGCAATTCGCTTGCCGACGTTGATGGGAATTGCAAAACCAAGACCAATAGAGCCAACTTGGGACGAAGTACCAGTGGTTGCGATTGCACTGTTAATGCCAATCACAAATCCGTTCGCATTAACGAGAGGTCCACCAGAGTTACCAGGATTGATTGCTGCATCCGTTTGAATTGCATTGATATAACTAGCATCCCCATCTTGTCCTGTAGTTACAGGACGATTCAACGACGAGATGATGCCAGTCGTGACAGTTCCAGATAATCCAAGCGGTGAACCAATCGCAATCACGCTGTCGCCCACAATCAACTCATCGCTGTTGCCAAGTGGTAGCACTGGCAAGCCGGTGGCATTGATTTTGATAACGGCTAAATCAAAAGCAGCATTACGGCCAACAATCTCGGCTCTGTAAGTCTCACCGTTTGATAGATCAACCGTAATACTTCCACGCTCTGCCGCATCAACCACAACGTGGTTGTTGGTAAGAATATATCCGTTGGAATCGATAATAAATCCAGAACCGGTTCCGGAACTAGTACCTGAAACCACACTGATTGAAACAACAGAAGGCGTAACCTTGGCCGCGATATCCGCGACCGAACCTTCTACTAAATCGTTTGACGAATTCGAAGTTTGCTGAAGCTCAACTCGGTATTGGTCGCCCGCTTCTGGCAACGGCAAATAGCGAGCACTCAAACCGCCCAACAAACCAGAAATTAATGCCGTCACAACCACAATCGGAACTAACTTGGTGCGCTGAATTTTGTCAACAGCTGGTGGAAGTGGACTGTAACCATAAGTCTGAGTCGATACAGTTGTTGCAACCGGAACTGCTTCTACAAAGGAAGGGTCTTGTAGATCAGCTGAAACTGTTGTTGCCTCTGAACTAGGTGACTCTGGCTTTGAATCGCCAAACGGATTGTTGGGTTCCATCTACTTCTCCTTGATTGCTATGTGCTCAGTCTGCCTTGAGTTATTTAAGACCGCCAAAGCAAGCGCAATTGGGGCGGTGTGTTTCACCCCAAAAGCAGAAGGCCCACCTTTCAGCGGGCCTTCTAGCAAAAAACTTTTTGCGGAAAATTTAGACGGGACGAAGAGTTGGTCCAGATGTTTCGGCAACATGGACTAGCTGCGCACCAAGATCTGCTGCTTCTTCTGAGTTAAGTGCAACCACGAGCCGGCCGCCACCTTCAAGTGGAACCCGCATAACGATTACCCGACCCTCTTTAGCCACTTCCATAGGTCCGTCGCCAGTGCGGGGCTTCATCGCTGCCATCCATAACTCCTTTGTTAGTTTTTCGGCCAATGGCCGATGAGCCGCCAAGCGGCTAGGCAATGGCGCAATTATTCCCTATAAAGTGACTTTTCCTGAATTCCGATTTCAGAATCGGAAACAAATGCCCCGATTTGCTTTGAAATCGTTAGTTATTCGGGCTTTTCAGCCTCAAGGCGCTCAGCTTCTAACTGCTGCAGCAGTGAATCCACAGTCGATCGATGGTATCCAAAGAGTGCTAGAGGCAGATTTACGGCGTTGAGATCTGATAAATCTGGGTTTTCCCAGTCATCTTCGGGTTTTTGCTCTCCAAAGGCACCGGTAGCTGCCAACAAGAAAACTGCGATTGCTGCTAGTGCGGTCAAAATTAAAACCCAATACATCATGACTGTAGCCATTTTGCTAGTCCATTTTCGATTGACTTAATTTGCTCAACCGGTACGAACTCATTTGGTGCGTGTGCATAGATTGCGTTTGCTGGACCAAAGTTCACCGCTGCAATACCTAGCCGACTAAAGCGGGCGACATCGGTCCAACCAAACTTCGGCTTTGGCTCGGCCCCAACCGCCTGCACAAAATCTCTAGCCGCCGGCCGCTCAAGCCCCGGCAGGGCACCCTCAACGACGTCCACAACTTCAAGGTCAAAGCCTTCGAACACTTCCCTTAGATGCCGCTCTGCATCTGCTGCTGAGCGATTAGGGGCAAACCTGTGGTTGATAGTTACTTTTGCAAAGTCCGGAACTACATTTCCAGCAACTCCGCCACTGATTCCAACTGCTTGGAGACCTTCACGGTATTCCAGCCCGTCGATCACGACGCGGGCAGCTGAATAGTTGTTGAGTCGATTTAAAATTTCAGCGGTTGCATGAATTGCGTTAGATCCCATCCAAGATCTTGCAGTGTGGGCTCGACGGCCAGTTGTAGAGATTTCAATTCGCATAGTTCCCTGGCAGCCAGCTTCAACTCCCCCATTGGAAGGTTCCATCAAAACTGCAAAACTAGCTTCGAGCCATTCTGGATGGTTTTCAACCACCCGTTTCAAACCGTTGTGGATGACCTCGATCTCTTCACAATCGTAGAAAACCCAAGTGACATCGCGACTTGGATTTTTGATGGTCGCTGCCAGATGTAGCGCAATCGCCACCCCCGCCTTCATATCGCAAGCACCCAGCCCGTAAATCCGATCCTCGGTAACTTCGAATGAACCGTCCACATCTGCAACGGGTGCCTTATCGCCTGGTTTCACATGGATTGCCACGTCGTTTCCAGAAGATGGCACTGTGTCGATATGCCCAGCAATCACAACCCGCTCAGCTCTTCCCAGATTCGTGCGAGCCACGACTGTATTGCCATCGCGCAGCACCTCTAAATGGTCGAATTGCAGCAGCTGGGCGGATATTGCATCAGCAATTGCCTGCTCATTTCTGGACTCCGACGGGAAGTTGATCAAATCTGCAGTAAGACTCACGACATCGCGGAGGATGTTCAACTCAGCCGATTGATTGCTCATGCGATTACCCTAGTTGCATGGCTAACTTCATCACATCTCCAGCAGCCGGTTTTGGGCTTGCAACTTACTCAGATTCAGTGCTTTTGGATGTTTGGTACCCAAACCCAACCCTGAGCAAAGCTGCCGTTGCGGTGGCCGAACTTGCTGCGGCAACCGGACTCGACGAGTTGCGCCAGGTCCGCATCGAAGTGGTGGAAACAAATATTGCTGATCTCAGTATCGCACCTAAAGATGCCGCTGATGCTTACTTGCGGTTGCACTTACTTTCCCACCGACTCGTGCAACCACGCACCATCAACCTCGATGGCGTTTTTGGATTGCTCACCAACGTGGCTTGGACATCGCTTGGACCAGTAGCGGTTGAGAACCTTTCGGCAGTGCAGTTGCGGGCACGTAGCAAAGGTGAAGCTTTACAAGTATTCGGCGTTGATAAGTTTCCACGAATGGTGGATTACGTCGTGCCATCAGGTGTGCGGATTGCAGATGCGGATCGGGTACGGCTTGGTGCGCATCTTGCTGAAGGCACAACCATCATGCATGAAGGTTTTGTTAACTTCAATGCCGGCACACTTGGCGCATCAATGATTGAGGGTCGAATCAGCGCAGGTGTTGTTGTTGGCAACGGATCCGACATCGGTGGCGGTGCATCGATTATGGGAACTTTGTCTGGCGGTGGCCAAGAGGTCATCACGGTTGGCGAGCGGGCACTGGTTGGTGCAAATGCTGGCATTGGCATTTCACTTGGTGATGATTCCGTGGTTGAAGCGGGCACATACATAACCGCTGGTTCCAAAATTCTGCTGCCAGATGGTGAAGTTGTAAAGGGCCGAGCACTATCTGGTGTTGCAAACTTGTTGTTCCGCCGCAATTCGCAGACAGGTCAGCTCGAAGCTGTTCCGCGAACTGGATCATGGGGCGGTTTAAATGCAGTCCTACATGCAAACGACTAAAACGTTTTCTCAATGATGGTGGCGCTCTAAAATGATAAAGCGCATCTGGCTGGCTGCTGTTTTGATCATCGGTGGGGTTTGGATTTTTTGGAATTACAGTTTTGAATTTACAGGCCGAATTCCACCAAACAAATGTTTGCAGGTGGTTGCTGGTGAAACAAAAATCATCAATCAAGCTCAGGCGAAACTGCTGCTTGCAGAAGCTTTCGAAGCAGGCGAATTCCTGCCTCAGGAAAGTCTCGTTTGTTCCTATTTCCCAGCATCCGGCGCTGGTGATTTGAAACTAAACAAGGTTGGGCTTACCAAAGATGCACAAAAAATGTTGGACGCTGCCGAAGACTTTTTTGGATACATACCCAAAGGTGGTTATGACGCAGGTGGAGTCAGCACTGGACATATTCCTGGCTCTGCACACTATGAAGGTCGGGCTGTCGATTTTTTCTTTCGGCCACACGACGAGAAACCCAATCGAATTACTGGCTGGCAGTTAGCGATGTGGGCGACGGTGAACGCAGCTGAATACAACATAAAGACAGTCATCTTTGACGACAAAATCTGGACTCGGCTGAACTCATCAGCTGGTTGGCGGGACTATGTCCACCCATCGGGTGATCGAAAGAATCCAATCTTGCGACATCTCGATCACGTCCACATCGACGTAAATTAAATCAACTTGCAAATAAAAAAGCCCCCTAATGTTCAGGGGGCTTTTGAATTACTAGCGCTTTGTTATTGGCACGTAGTCGCGTAGCGGTTCGCCAACGTAAACCTGACGTGGCCGGCCGATTCGAGTATCTGGGTCCTCGATCATTTCCCGCCATTGCGCAATCCAACCTGGTAGACGACCAAGCGCAAACAAAACCGTGAACATACGCTCTGGGAATCCCATAGCTTTGTAAATCAAGCCGGTGTAGAAATCAACATTTGGATACAACTTGCGAGAGATGAAGTACTCATCGCTGAGCGCTGCAGCTTCAAGCTCGCGGGCAATGTTGAAAAGTGGCTCATCAATCTTTAAGTGTTCAAACACTTCATGAGCAGTTTTTTTGATGATGGTGGCGCGTGGGTCATAATTCTTGTAAACCCGATGGCCAAATCCCATCAAGCGCATTCCATCTTCTTTGTTCTTTACTTTTGTGATGAAGTCTTGGACAGACATTCCAGAATCGTGGATTTGATTCAACATATCGAGCACTGCCTGGTTGGCGCCACCATGTAGTGGGCCGAAGAGGGCGTTGATGCCTGAAGAAACTGAGGCAAACACGTTTGCGTGCGAAGAACCAACCATTCGCACGGTTGCGGTTGAACAATTCTGTTCATGGTCAGCGTGCAAAATCAAAAGTTGATCTAGAGCCTTCATCAGCACTGGATCGATTACGTATTCTTCAGCAGGGACTGCGAAAGTCATCCGCATGAAGTTTTCAAGCAGACTCAAATCATTGCGTGGATAAAGCAATGGTTGTCCAATTGATTTTTTGTGTGAGTACGCGGCCAAGGTAGGCATCTTTGCGAGCAGTCGAATGGTTGCAACATGTACTTGCTTTTCATCAAACGGATCTAGTGAATCTTGGAAGAAAGTGGACAACGCACTGATTGCCGAAGAAAGCACTGACATTGGGTGTGCATCTGAAGGGAAACCATCGAAGAATCTTTTCAAATCTTCATGGACCATTGTGTGGCCAGCGATATCCTTCGTGAATTCTTGAAGTTCGGTAGCGGTTGGCAGGTTGCCATAAATCAAAAGGTATGAAACTTCATAAAATGTTGAGTTAGCAGCGAGCTGCTCGATTGGGTATCCGCGGTAACGGAGCTGTCCGGCATCACCATCTAGATAGGTGATAGCTGAAACACAGTTAGCGGTGTTACCAAAGCCGGTGTCATATGTGACAGCGCCCGTCGAAGCCAGCAACGAACTGATATCTAGCCCAGGATTGCCGATGGTTGATGGGATAAGTTTGAGTTCAAGTTCGGAATCACCTGAACGCAACAAATGCTCGGTCACACTGCCTCCTGCGGAGAGTTTTGAATAACAATTCTGCGGCAAGGATACCCGCCACAAAGCCCTAGATGCGCGCTGGTCTTGCCCCTGCCTAGGCCAGCCTCAGCCGAGTTCAGGAAAGCCGCAACCTGCTTGCCAACTGTCCGATCCGCTCATCGGTTGCGGTTAGAGCGACTCTGACATGTTCTCCGCCGGCCTCGCCATAGAAGCTGCCAGGTGCTACCAGCACCCCGCGTTGGGCAAACCAGTCAACAGTTTTCCAGTCACTCTCAGCCCGAGTGCACCACACATACAAACCAGCATTCGAGTGCTCAATCGTGAAGCCCGCATCCTTTAAAGCAGCCATCACAATCTCACGCCGGTTCTGGTAACGCTCCCGCTGCTTTGCGACATGTTGCACATCCGAAAAGGCAACCGCTGCTGCATGCTGGACTGGTGAACTCAAAATCATGCCGCTGTGTTTTCGAACTTCCAGCACAGCCTTGATTACGTTCTCGTCACCTGCAATAAATCCTGCCCGATAGCCAGCCAAGTTTGATCTCTTAGAAAGAGAATGAACCGCAATCACTCCAGCAAAATCACCACCACAAACAGTTTGGTTTAAAACTGAAACTGGTTTGGCATCCCAACCGAGGTCGATGTAACACTCGTCGGAAACAATCAGAACATTTCGCTTACGTGCCCATTGCACGATTTCGGTTAGTTCGGAGATTGATGTCACTGCCCCTGTGGGATTACTCGGACTGTTAAGCCACGCCATTCTGAGTGTGCGCCCAGATGCTTCTGCTGCATTAAATGCAGCTTCAAGTTCATCTACTGAATCGGCTAACAGCGAAGAACAGCCAGCTAGCCGCGCTCCTATTTCGTATGTCGGATATGCAGTCCTAGGAAGCGCGATTGCATCAGCCGGTCCAAGTCCAAGGTGAGTCGGAAGCCATGCCACTATTTCTTTCGAACCAATACTTGGTAAAACTTGATTGAGCGAAAGCCCGACAACATCATGATGCGTCTGTAACCAGTCGATTGCTGATTGCCGAAATTCAACCGTGCCGATTGTGGTTGGATAACCAGAACTATCAGCTGCTGCTGCTAGCGCAGTTTGAATGATGTGTGGAGTTGGATCAACCGGAGTGCCGACGGACAAGTCGATGATGCCATCGGAATGTTGACGCGCTTTTTCAGCGTAAGGAGCCAGCAAATCCCACGGAAAATCTGGAAGTTCCCGACCCCAAACGGGCATTACTTAGGCCTTTGGTGGAAGGGCCGCAACCGCAGTCGCGTCTTTTCCTATTGGACCAAGTTTCGCTGCTCCACCAGGTGAGCCAACACCTTCGAAGAATTCGATTGCGTATTCTTTGTAATTCGCTTGATCTGCTGGAACATCGTCGTCATAGAAAATAGCGCCAACCGGGCAGACTGGTTCACACGCACCACAATCCACACACTCATCTGGATGGATGTAAAGCATGCGATCGCCTTCGTAGATGCAATCTACTGGGCACTCTTCAACACAGGCTTTGTCTTTTTGATCTAGACATGCGGCCGCGATTACATAAGTCATGATGACTCCTTCGTTGAAGTTAGGCGCTAACCGTACCCAAGACCATGCCAAATGTCAGCGAGACTTGCCCAGAAATTATGGTGCGGGATCTGGATCTTCTGGGGTTTCGGTTGGAGTCTCAGTTACTGTCTCGGTTGGTTTTGGCTTCTTGGTTTTCGATGGTTTGACGGTTGGCTTGGGTTTGCTACCGCAATAAACCTGTGGGGTTGGCCGATACGAAGACGAGAACGCTTCGCGCTTGACCTCAACACCTTCATTTATAAAAGTACGGTAAACCGTGATCCGGAACCCATTAACTCCACTTTGTGTTGAGCAGCTAGCTTCTTTGCTGACAATCTCCGGAAAACTTGATTCGCTAGTGCGGGGGCCAGAGACGGAACTCACTTCGTCCCATTGCTTTGTGCCCCAGAACTTTACGTTCATCGAAGTGTTGGTCATGGAGGTTGTGATAAAGATTCCAGTGGGATGACTGTTGCGGAATCGCATATCAAGTTGTCCCCAGAAAACTGTGGCCTCGCGACCAGCTGGGTAACGAGATATGTAGACCGAGTGTGCCCGCCACTCCAAAAACTTTAAGCCTGCAAACCATGCACCGTTGAACATCGTGGTGGTTGCGGCTGAAACGCCTCCGCCTGGTTCCAT
>JBIKSQ010000050.1:0-8618 GCA_044348555.1 Candidatus Nanopelagicales bacterium
AGCAGAAATTCCGGAGGCCAAAAGTGTCTGAGCCGATTGTTTTAGGAATTGAAACTAGTTGCGATGAGACTGGTGTTGGAATTGTGCAAGGCCAAACATTGATGGCTGATGCAATCGCTAGCAGTGTTGAAGAGCATGCTCGATTTGGTGGTGTAGTTCCTGAGGTTGCATCCAGGGCTCACCTAGAGGCAATGGTTCCCACGATCCAGCGTGCCTGCGAAACAGCCGGCATCAAGTTAAAAGATGTTGATGCAATCGCGGTGACTGCGGGCCCTGGGCTCGTCGGCGCATTGCTGGTCGGGGTGGCAGCTGCAAAGGCATTGGCATTATCGCTTGATAAACCAATTTACGGGGTAAACCACTTGGCAGCGCATGTTGCAGTGGACACATTGGAGCATGGCGATTTGCCCGAACCAGTTGTGGCAATGCTCGTCAGCGGTGGCCATTCATCGCTGTTACACGTCCCCAAACTTTCACAGGAAGTGATTTCACTCGGCGCAACTTTGGATGACGCGGCGGGTGAAGCATTCGACAAAGTCGCTCGAGTACTGGGATTAGGTTTTCCGGGCGGACCAGAAATCGACCGGATTTCAACCTCTGGCGATCCGCTAGCAATCGATTTTCCACGTGGGCTGACTGCAAAACATGATTTAGAAAATCATCGCTACGACTTTTCATTTAGTGGATTAAAGACTGCGGTTGCTCGCTGGGTGGAGAAACAGCAACGCGATGGAGTGCAGGTGAATGTCGCGGATGTGGCAGCTTCTTTTCAAGAAGCAGTTGTCGATGTGCTGATGGGTAAGGCGATTGATGCATGCGTCGCCAACAATGCTGGCACGCTGGTGATTGGCGGCGGCGTTGCGGCTAACTCAAGACTGCGGGCAGTCGCGCTAGAACGCACCAAAAAAGCTGGAATTGAGTTACGGATACCGCGGCCTGGCTTGTGTACAGACAACGGTGCAATGGTTGCAGCGCTTGGCAGCATCATGGTTCGGGATGGGGTTTCCCCAAGTGATGTGTTTTTTGGTGCAGACTCATCGCTGCCGATTGAAATTTCACACTTGAAGTAAAGGCTTCAGTGCTTAGTTAATTCGCTGCCCAACAATCGCAGTGTGTTGATCGCCAATCCGAGCGATGAGCACACTAATGGTATTTGTGCCATTCAAATTCTTTTTGAGTTTGCGAGTGAGTAGATCAACATCACCGCGCCAACCGCGCGTCTGTATCTGCACATCTCGAGCTTCTAATTCCTTTAGCGTCGAGGCGAGCTTCTTCTCGTTGAATTTGAAGCTTGAAGAAACTTCGAAGGTTGTAAACAGCGGCGAATCCAACGGCTCTTCATCACAACTCAAGTAACCAGTGTGTTCATCAATGCGATGTGAGTTCGTTAGATGCGCTAGTTGTTGGACAAGGCCGGCTCGAGTAACAGCGCCAACCGGGTCCAACAGAAACTTTTTGATTTTGCCAACTTTGTCACGAGCCGGGTCTGCGCTAGTCAACTCAGCGGTGTCTCCATGTCGATTAACCGAAATCGCTGTCGTGCCGGGTTGGAACCCAAACCCACTGAACCAAACACTGGCTTCAGAAAGCGAACCGCGGTGTTGAAACCAAACGGTATGAGCATCGTCTGGAATCAAAGACTTATCGATGCCAGGTGCAATTTTGGCTACCAGTTTCGGTTTGCGTTGCGCCAACTCCAGAACGAAGTTCCAGTTGGGCGACCAATCGACTGGATTGGAAACCCGGTTGCCGCTCAAACCATCAATGCTGCGGGCTGCGTTTGGATCACGTCTAGCTGGGTCAACAAAAACTGCGTCAACTTTTTCCAACACTGCATCCAATGCTTCACGATCTGTAACCACATCGAACTGCTGAAATTCAATCCCGGCAGTTTTCAAATTCAACTTTGCCACCGCCGCAGTTTCTAAATCTCGTTCAACCGCAATCACGGACATGCCGTTGTCTTTAAAGGTTGCAGATTCAAATCCAAGCCCACTACCAAGATCTGCGATTGAAGTGACCCCAAGTTCGGCCAATTTGGCAGCTCGCCATTTTCGAATCACCGGCGAAGTGGCTTGTTCAATTCCATCCCAGGTAAGCAACCACTCGGGTGCCTCACCCCAGCGGGCGATCAGTCGGTCTTGAAGTTCAGCCTGCAAAGTGGCCGCAGCGCGATAGCTTGAGGGCAAATCAAGTTCCCGGTTGAGGCAGTTGGCCACTGCCACTGGGTCGGTTGAAACCGAACGGGCGCGACGGGCAATTGCGATTGCATCTCGGCCATAACTTGTCTGCAGCCAGTCAACAACGTCGGTCATGTTCGTATTCTGCCCGCAATAGCCCGGTCAGGGGACCAATCCGCTGGCGAACCCAAACAGGCTAAATCGGCGGCTGGCTATCCCCAGCAATTAGCACTCGGTTTGACGGAGTGCTAAAGGAGTTCTACCCTCTGCTTAGCACTCGCCCTAGGTGGGTGCTAATGCCGAAATCATCGATTGGCCCCGCGACGGCAATCACGATTTCTGCAAATGTCCTTGTTCGTTTCGACAATCCCGCAAGGGGGAGGTCAGACCGTGTCGGTCATTTTGAAGCCATTAGAGGATCGCATTGTGGTCCAGGCGTTAGACGCTGAGCAGACAACTGCTTCAGGTCTCGTCATTCCAGATACTGCAAAAGAAAAGCCACAAGAAGGCAAAGTTGTTGCAGTCCCAGAAATCCTTGACCCTGAGGCGAAACCACTTGCCGTCAAGGTCGGAGACACCGTTATCTTTTCGAAGTACGGCGGCACTGAAGTGAAGTACGGCGGCCAGGAATACCTGATCCTCGCACTGCGCGACGTGCTTGCAGTCGTAGAGAAGTAGTCATTTAACGCACCCCGGACTTCACGGTTCGGGGTGCGTTTTTAAATCCAAAGTTTTTTTAAGGAACAGAATGTCAAAGCTGGTTGAATTTGATGAAGGCGCACGTCGCGCCCTCGAACGCGGTGTTAATGCACTTGCGGATGCTGTAAAAGTAACTCTGGGGCCAAAAGGTCGCAACGTAGTTTTGGATAAAAAATGGGGTGCACCAACCATCACTAACGATGGTGTGACCATTGCTAAAGAAGTTGAACTTGAAGATCCGTTCGAGAATCTTGGTGCCCAGCTCGTTAAAGAAGTTGCAACCAAGACCAACGATGTTGCCGGCGATGGCACCACAACCGCAACCGTTTTAGCACAGGCGTTTGTTAAAGAAGGCCTCAAAGTAGTCGCAGCTGGTGCAGCTCCAATGGATGTCAAAAAAGGTATCGAAGCTGCTGTTGCTGCGTTGAAGGAAGAACTTCTTAAGAATGCACGCCCGGTTGCGAACCAGGAAGAGATTGCACAGGTTGCAACCATTTCTTCTCAGGATCGTGGCATCGGCGAATTAATCGCTGAGGCATTCGACAAGGTTGGCAAAGACGGAGTCATCTCGGTTGAAGAATCCAGCGCAACTGGCTTAGAGCTTGAGTTCACTGAAGGTATGCAGTTCGACAAGGGCTACATCTCACCTTACTTTGTAACTGATCCAGAACGCATGGAAGCCATCTTGGATGATCCATACGTACTCGTAGTCCAGACCAAGATTTCCTCGATTCAGGAATTGCTACCTTTGCTTGAGAAAATCTCGCAGACCGGCAAGCCACTTTTCATTGTTGCTGAGGATGTTGATGGCGAAGCACTCTCCACACTCGTAGTTAACAAGATTCGTGGAATCTTCAACTCGGTGTCCGTAAAGGCTCCAGCTTTTGGCGATCGCCGGAAGGCCATGTTGCAGGACATCGCAGTTCTAACAGGCGCCCAGGTTGTGGCACCTGAAATTGGTTTGAAACTTGATCAGGTTGGCCTTGAAGTATTGGGTCAGGCACGTCGAGTAATTGTCTCGAAGGACAACACCACAATTGTTGATGGTGCTGGCTCTTCTGAAGAAGTTGCCGGTCGAGTCAACCAGCTTCGCAGTGAAATTGAACGTACTGATAGCGAATGGGATCGCGAAAAACTTCAAGAGCGAGTTGCGAAACTTGCTGGCGGTGTTTGCGTAATCAAAGTTGGTGCACACACTGAAGTTGAACTTAAAGAAAAGAAGCATCGAATTGAAGATGCCGTTTCAGCAACCCGTGCAGCAATCGATGAAGGCATCGTTGCCGGTGGTGGTTCAGCGTTAGTTACTGCATCCAAAGTGTTGGACGATTTGCTCGGTTTGAGTGGCGACGTTCGCACTGGTGTTTCTATCGTTCGCGCAGGTGTGGTTGAACCACTTCGTTGGATCGCGGAAAATGGCGGCGAGAACGGATACGTTGTTGTAGCGAAAGTTAAAGAGACTGGACTTGGTTACAACGCAGCAACTGGCGTCTATGGTGACTTGATTGCAGACGGTGTTTTAGATCCAGTGAAGGTAACGCGCTCGGCACTTGAGAACGCAGCTTCAATTGCAGCGATGCTCCTAACCACTGAAGTACTTGTGGTTGAGAAGCCAGAAAATCAAGAGGCTGCAGCTGGTGGACATGGACATTCACATGGTCCTGGTGGACATTCACACTAAATGTTAAAACCTTGAAGCCCCCGAGAATTCTCGGGGGCTTCAAGGTTTTTAAGGGGACACACAAAAATTATGCAGTTAGGCGTTTGATCTTACGTTCGTTCAAGATGCGATCGCGATCGTCTTCACTCATTCCACCCCAGATGCCGTATGGCTCGCGGACGGAGAGTGCGTGCGCCGCACACTGCTGAATAACTGGGCAGGTGGCACATACGGACTTTGCGTAAGCCTCGCGCCGGGCGCGAGCTTGGCCGCGTTCGCCATCTGGATGGAAAAACGCCTCAGGATCTTCACTTCGGCAAGATGCGTCGTACTGCCATTCCCATACTTCAATAATCGGCATTGGGAGTCGAGAGATATCGGCCATTGCTTCCTCCTATGGGGTAAGTGATGCGAGCATACAATCGTTGCAAAAGTTGGTCAAGTATCGTGAAGTGAAGCGTTTCAGGTGGCAAAATTAGGACAAAACACCCCCTTTAGCCTCAAGAAGCGTTTCAGCGGCTGCAACGCTTTTCAAGATGCGACGAACGTCACACAGTTACAGAATTCCACCATGACCGCTGACCCAACTGATCCAAGCTTGCTGCTTGATGGGGCTACCTTCACGGTCGCCGCGGTTGCGCGCCGTTTAGGAGTCGCACCAGCGACTTTGCGAACTTGGGATCGGCGCTACGAGCTTGGGCCTTCAGCTCACACTGCAGGATGCCATCGTCGCTACACAACTTCCGATTTGCGTCGACTTGAATTGATGCGAAAGTTGGTAAATCAGGGGACTCCTGCTGGCGAAGCTGCAAAAATCGTCGGGCAAATGGATGATGCTCAGATTGAAATTGATAATCAGATGAGTCTCAAAGCAGATTTGCAGGTTACAGATTTACATTTGATTGACGCACCTTCACGGGCGCTGGCGCGAACTGCGCTGACACTTGATGGCGCTTCCTGTATGGCAATGGTGAATCAATGGCTTGCTCAATACGGTGCAAAAACAACTTGGAACGAAATCATTTCGCCGGTCCTGACTTCTGTCGGTGAGCGCTGGCTTAACACTGGACGTGGAATCGAAGTTGAACACGTACTTTCCCAGTCAGTAAGTTCTGCATTTTTTCAGTACACAGCTGAACTCAGCAGACCGCAAAATACTCGGCCAGTGTTGATGTCAGCATCAGCTGAAGAGCAACACACGATGCCAATGCTGGCAACAGCTGCTGTGTTAAGTGAAGACTCCATTGCCTGCAGTTTCCTCGGCCCACGAGTGCCGGTTGCAAGTTTGGGTGCCGCTGTTAAGCGAATTGGCCCTGCAGCTGTTTTCATTTGGTCACAGACTCCAGATACTGGCGACACGTACCATCTGGCTGAATTGCCACAGGTGCGACCAGCCACCAAGTACATTCTTGGCGGTCCTGGCTGGCAGTCTGGTTGGCCACCGAATTTCCAAAGGACTTACAGTCTGGAAGAGGCTGTATCTGAGATAAAGGCTGCTGCCCTGAGTTAAGGGTTTAACAGCATTTTTTGGGCTATTAAACTGCCGCCCTTAACCGCTATAGCTAAGGGTGATGATGGATAAGTACCCACTTGGTCAAAAAGAAGACTTTGATGCCAAATTTGGCTTCACTGGTCTTACTTACGATGACGTTCTCCTGCTCCCGGCAGCGAGTGACATTGTGCCAAGCGAAGTAGACACCACTTCTCGGCTGACTCGGAATATCAATCTACGGATACCTCTGGTTTCTTCGGCGATGGATACGGTTACGGAATCCCGCATGGCAATCGCAATGGCGCGTCAAGGCGGCGTTGGAGTACTTCATCGAAATCTTTCAATCGAACAACAGGTTGAACAGGCAGATCTTGTGAAGCGCTCCGAAGCGGGCATGATTACAAATCCGGTCACCTGTTCTCCAGATGACACGCTCGGTCAGGTAGACGAGATGTGCGGCCACTATCGAATTTCTGGTTTGCCTGTTGTTGATGAGAAAAATGTTTTGGTTGGCATCATCACAAATCGCGACATGAGGTTTGAAGATGATCGCAACCGACCAGTGCGTGAAGTAATGACCCGTGAGGGTCTGATTACTGGCCAAGTTGGTATTTCTCCCGAAGCAGCGCTTGAACTTTTGCGCACAAACAAAATTGAAAAACTTCCACTGGTTGATGCAGTTGGCAAACTGCAGGGCTTAATGACTGTTAAAGATTTCGTTAAAAAAGATAAATACCCCTTAGCCACAAAAGACGATGCTGGCCGTTTGATGGTTGGTGCTGCAGTTGGTGTTGGTGCAGATGCTTATGAGCGCGCAATCGCGCTGGTTGAAGTCGGGGTTGACTTTGTTGTTGTTGATACTGCACACGGACACTCGAATGCAGTGATCGAAATGGTTCGCAAATTAAAGAAAGACACAGCCGTCGATGTCATCGGTGGAAACATCGCAACTAAGGATGCAGCTGAGGCATTGATTGCTGCAGGTGCCGATGCCCTCAAGGTTGGTGTTGGCCCAGGCTCGATCTGCACAACTCGCGTTGTTGCCGGTGTTGGAGTTCCTCAGGTAACCGCCATATTTGCGGCCGCGCTGGCGGCGAAATCTGCAGGTGTTCCAGTGATTGGTGACGGTGGTCTTCAGTTCAGTGGAGATATCGCAAAAGCTCTCGTAGCAGGTGCCGACACAGTCATGCTGGGTTCCCTGCTGGCGGGCTGCACCGAAGCACCTGGTGAAGTTGTGTTCATCAACGGCAAACAGTTCAAGGCCTATCGCGGCATGGGATCGCTCGGTGCCATGGAATCTCGCGGCCAGAAGCGCTCGTTCTCAAAGGACCGCTACTTCCAAGACGATGTTTTGAGCGACGACAAATTGGTTCCAGAAGGAATCGAAGGTCAAGTGCCTTACAGCGGTCCGCTAGCAAATGTTGCACATCAACTTATTGGAGGACTTCGCGCCTCAATGGGTTACGCGGGTGCTGCCACGATTGCCGACCTTCAGCGAAACGGTCGATTCGTTCGCATCACGACAGCTGGTCTAAAAGAAAGCCATCCACACGACATTCAGATGACTGTCGAAGCTCCGAACTACCACGGTCAGTAAGGATTTGTAATGACTGATTTTGAAGTTGGCCGCAGCAAAAAAGCTCGCAAGGCGTACTCGTTTGATGATGTTTCAGTTGTGCCAATGCGGCGAACTCGAGACCCTGAAGAAGTTTCGTTGGCTTGGAAGATTGATGCTTACACGTTTGAACACCCAATTGTTGCGGCACCGAATGATTCAGTGGCCTCACCTGAAAGTGTGATTGAGATTGCGGGCCTTGGTGGTCTTTCAATTCTGGATCTCGAAGGATTGTGGACTCGCTACGAAGATCCAACCGCTGCATATGAACAGATTCGAACCGCAACCCGGGTTGATCAAAACAAGATTTTGCAGAAGGTTTATGCCGAGCCCATCAAACCTGAATTGGTTGCTGCCCGAGTCGCTCAGTTGCGCGCCGCTGGCATCACGGTTGCGGGATCTCTCAGTCCGCAGAAGACCCTTGAGTTTGCAAAAACAATTGTTGATGCAGGTGTAGATATTTTTGTAGTTCGAGGAACCACTATTTCAGCAGAACACGTTTCAACTCGGGGCGAAACTTTGAACCTCAAACAATTCATTTATGAACTAGATGTTCCAGTAATCGCTGGTGGTGTTGCAAGCTACAAAGCAGCACTGCACTTGATGCGAGCGGGTGCTGCGGGTGTGCTGGTTGGTTTTGGTGGTGGTGCTACGCATACGACTATCGACGTGTTGGGTTTGCGGGTTCCAATGGCTACCGCAATCAGCGATGTTGCGGCTGCGCGGCGGGACTACATGGATGAATCAGGTGGCCGCTACGTACACGTGATTGCCGATGGCGCAATGGGTAACAGTGGCTCGATTGTCAAAGCCCTTGCCTGTGGTGCCGATGCGGTTGTGGTTGGCTCAGCGCTGTCACGTGCCAACAACGCACCTGGCCAGGGTCGGCATTGGGGTCAAGAAGCTGCCCATGCAGATTTGCCTCGCGGCCAGATTGCAGAGTTTGGCACCGTCGGTTCCTTCAAGGAAATCTTG
>JBIKSQ010000051.1:0-8603 GCA_044348555.1 Candidatus Nanopelagicales bacterium
ACCCATTGATTGAGATCAAGAATTACTTCGGCGTTGCCCAAGATGGTTTAGAGGCAGATATAGATGTTGATGTTGCCGCTGGTATCTACTACATCCAAATCGATGGGGTTGGTCAAGGTGCGCCACTTCAAGGTTCAGGGTATTCGGACTATGGGTCGGTTGGCCGGTATCAGTTAATCATTCAAACTTCAGAGCCATTCATCTCTAGTCTTTCAACATATGCGGCGGGAGCAGGATCCGCAATAGAAGTAAACGGTGGGAACTTTCCTGAGGGAAGTTCTGTGTTTTTCGGGCAAACCGAAGCCGATGTAGTCACCTGGATTGACTCGACACAGTTGATAGTCGGAGTGCCAGATGAAAGTGTTCTAACACCTGTAACAGTCCGAGTTGATGGGAATGTTGTTGCGCAGAGTCCAGCAAATTTTGATAGCCGTTTTGCTGCAGTCCAACCCGGTTCACTGTCGACAGATAAGTCCGCATATCGCTTGGGAGAAAAAATTCTGATAAGTGGAACCAACGTAGGTGCAGCCGAAAGAGTCCTTGTCGGAGGGAATGAAGTCGATTTCTCTGTGACTGGGATTTCGAGTTTGGAAGTAATCGTTCAAGCTGGTTTTGTTTCTTCGCAAATTGAGGTTGTAACAGCTGGTGGCTCGAGGGCGATGGGAAGTAACGCAGTTTTCCAGCTCGCACCTTTCATTTCAGGGCTATCCAATACAACTGTGAAGGTCGGTGATGTGATCGTGATTTCTGGGAATCATCTGGCATCAGTTTCAAGTGTTCGACTTTCGGGAGTTTCCGCAGTAATCACGAACAAATCGGAAAACTCGCTTTCGATTCGCATCCCACTTGCAAGGAATGGTCGACTGGTGATCGAGAATGTGTTTGGTGCAGTCACCACTAACCAGTCACTGGCGCTCAGTGGAACTAAGCCCGTAATCACAAAAATCAGCTTTGCGACTGCTCGAATTGGTTCTAGTGTGACTCTGACAGGAAAGAATTTTGCTAAGGGAGTGAAAGTCTTTATCGGAAAAACAGCTGTGAGCAATCCGAAATTGCTTTCGACAACGAGGCTCTCACTCAAAATTCCAAGCAATGCTAAGTCTGGATTTGTGAGTGTCAATACCTTCGCGGGTAGTGCGAGATCCAAGTCAATCCTGCGGATTACAAATTAGCGTCGGCTAGCTGGAGTTGCCTTAACTTTTGCAACCACTAACTTTGTGCTCCAGTCACTGGCAGTGAATTCATTCACAGCTCGAACTCTCACAACAGTTCGTACTTTGGGTGGTTTGATCGTCAGGTTAAGTGATTCTACTTTGCGAATGCTCGGAGACGATTTTCCAGCTTGCACCAAGACTTCGTAGTGCGTGATTGGGAATACGGCACTCGCAACTTCAGCCCATCTGATGACGGATCTTTTTTTATTCTGCCGAACCTTTGCTGTAGGAGCGGGTGGTTCGTAGCCCAGGTACATCTCACTTACTTGGGCGCTTCGGTTGTAGACAAAGTATTTAGCCAGATCTCGTCCGTATTGGCTATCTTGGTACCAAACTTCTTTTCTCGGATCGTTATAAATATAGTCCTCAATGACAACCTCGATGTCATCAACAAACCTTGGTAAGTCAAGCGAAATTGCCATTTTGTTTACAGCGAATAATTTCTGTTCGTAACTGAATCGGCAATCAGGAACCTGCATACACTTTGAGAACATGATGGAACGATCCCAAGTATCAAAGAAATCAAGATAGTCATTCCAAGTTTGGTCTGTGCCCCAAGGCAGCATGCTAAATCTGCCAGTTATGTCGGAGTGTAGAAAGTAGTTGTTCTTAATTACGTGTGCATAGCCATCCCAGTGGCCGATATACAACTCAACTGCCCAGTTGGTCAGCATTTGTTCGCTGTATGTGAGGCGCTGGAATGCGTCATACCAAGCAGTTCCTGAGAGGTAGGTTGTTTGGGTCAACGCTCGCAAGTCTGTTAAGTCGTAAGGGTCTCCTTCATCCACCTCGAAGCTAGTTTCGTTGTCCGGCCAAACGTCCATCCAGTATGAGCCTTCGAACAGATGCTTCGTGCTAGGGAACCAGCGACTCAACATCTGATCATCTGGTGTTTCGATGTTTGCATAAAGTCCATATTCGGAACCATTTAGTGAAACGGTTGAGTACCCAACCCGAGGCGAGGCCACGCCCATTGCTCGAAATAGCCGGTAACTCATTGCTTCGCGAACGAAAGAGCCATCCTGAACCATGTTGTTGAGAGTGAGTTTCTTCAAGCCACCAACTTTTGCCCGATGGTCCCGAGGGATTTTGATCTTAAATCCCGCTTTTCCGTTCAAGTCACGAAGGGATCCCCAGCCACCTTTCAATCGAAGTTCGATTGGGAAGTAAGGGGTGTATGAAGTTGCGAGTTTTACTCTCATCTCGGCAGGTACGTATTCCTTCGCGGCATTCCATAAACGATTAATGCCGTCCTGTGAGACATTGAGGTCAATATCTATGACATTGAGTGGATCGAAAACGGTGGCTGCAGTATCTATTCCTTCGACGTATTCAGATGCAGAAGCAGCTGGAGCAAATCCGAATAGCAGCACGATAGCAATCGCACCAGCAATGATTCGTCTCATATTTGCAACCTTAATTCCGTGTTAGTCGTCCGAGTTTAGTACGAGTAAGTTGCCAAAACCCTTACCCACACTGGGGCAAGTGACCGGCTGAATACCTCAGTAAGGTGGTGGCTATCGCGGTAGACAATTCCAGCTGAGTTTGTAGCTGAGCACTTGTTTTGGGCACAAATCAGATCGTTGAAGTTGATGCTCTTTAGGTTTGTGATGTTTTCGCTATGCAGATAGCTAGGCGCTACTTCACGTGATTCTCGATTCGAGATGCATGAATCTGGAGAAAAGGTCTCGAGGCACTTCTTCGGATCGAAAGATAACTGCGGAATGTCGTCGATAAACAAGACTTGTTTGGCAATGCGGCTGAGCGCTTGTAATTCACGCACCAATTCCACTCGCAACTGCTTGTTGTAATCTTGAAATTCAGCTTTGTCTAAATTCGAATTTTCGGGACGGATAACCATCTGGGAAACAACTACCAGTTCGGGTTGTGCTCGCTCGATTTCTTGAAGCACGAGGCGTCGCCATTGCAAACAGTCTTGGGAAACTTTATCGGGACTTTCCATACGTTCAATCGAAAGCAAACCACATGATGACTTGGTTCTGGAGAGCAATTTGAAATTGCTTTCTTTGGCAGCAGTGTTGATTGCTGGGAACCAATTAGCCGCGTGCGAGTCTCCAATTAACATCACAGATGTAGTTGAACTTAAATCGCCAAATTCACATGATGTTGGGTACTCTGAAATTCCAGATTCAAGATGGCATCCGTTTTTGTAAATTTCGGCCTGATTTCGCCGCATCCGATTGATTTCTGCATCCAAAAATTCTGACGACTTAGCAGGTCGTAATTGAACAACCGATTCGGAAGCAAAAATGGTTTCGAAGTCTTGATTTGAAATTGGCAAAGGTTTGCCACTGTCTGGTTTATTACCAGCGACTTCGGCTGGCGATGGTAAGAGCCGACCAGCCGTGGTGTTCGCAATCGCAGTCTGGGTTCCAAGTATTACAACAAATGATGCAACTGATAAGGCAATCCATTTTTGAAATCCCTTTCTGTTCCACGTGAGACTTCTGGTGGGAGTCTCAATGAATTTGAACGACATCCAACCTGCAATAAACGAAGCAGCAATCACGAACAATTTTGAACTAATTGACGTTTGACCCACCAGGAAGTCCGCGCCATAGATGTATGAGAATGCATAGACAGTAATGGGCCAGTGCCATAGGTAGATCGAATAGGAGTAGTCGCCAATTCGCACAAAAAATCCACTCAGGTATACGGAGGCTCGTGCTTTTGGACCCTTAAATTCCTCCAGCCAGAGATATAGGCAAGTAAGAAGCACAGGTATCAGAGTTAGTGGACCTGGGTAAGTTCCGGAATGGGGTATCAGAGATAAACCGATCAACCCGAAAATCGAAGCGGCTTTTAGAGCACTGCTCGCCTTGAGGTGTTGGCGAGTAGCTAGAAGCGCTGTGACGCCACCTAGTGTGAACTCCCAGACTCGAATCAAGGAGTTGAAATACAAACTTGAAGAATCCCAAACAGGGAGCATGGCAACAAATGAAATACCGGAGATAGCTAGCAGCATCGTGGTAAAAGCAGAGCGGGTCGGACGTCCTAGTTTTCTCAGCAAGTTCCAGATCGCAATTAACACCAACGGCGAAAAGACATAGAACTGTTCTTCAACACTCAGTGACCAGAAGTGCAGGTAAGGGGAAACTTGGCTGACGCTCCAGTAATCCGTGTTTTGGTTTGCAAAGTGCCAATTCACTATGTTGAGTGAACTAAAGATTGCATCACTCTGAGTAGAAATGAAATCAGGCTTCGTGAGAAAAAGTGGTGCTGCGAGCAGCGTGAGAAGTACGACAATGAAGGAAGCGGGAAGAAGTCGTCGAATTCGACGCTCCCAGAAGTTCAGGATGCGAAAGGTTCCACTTTCAAGTTCGCGACTTATCTTTCCAAGAATCAAGAAACCACTGATCACAAAGAAAATATCAACGCCGATAAAGCCACTCTTAAATCCGAGAAAATCGGCATGATATAAAACTACGGCTAATACGGAATAGCCTCGAAGGATTTGAACGTCTCTTCTGATGTGAGCACCTTTGGTTATTCATGTGATTTCTACAGCCCGAATCTATTGGACTTCGTGTTCAGTGTTATTTAGCGATGTGATTTGAGGATGTAAGGCCAGTTTAGTTTAAGCCACTGCTGAATATGTCGGACCAAGATGTTGCGCAGAACTCAGCTTTCGCGGTAATTCTCGCATTTGGTTTGCTTGGATTCGGCAAAATCATGACAAGACGACGCTAGTTGCCTTAAAAGATATTGGGTGGGTTCATTGCTGAACCCGCCCAATATTTCTTTTGATATCAATCCGAGATTGGCTGAACAACCACTTTGTTTGCATATTTAGTATCTCCACCAGTGATGCTATTTGGAGTCAAGTACACAACTTCAATATCAGCTTTCACTTTTGCAGCAGTCAATTTGTTCTTGATTGCAGTTACACGTTTTTTCAAAAGCTTCTGATTTGATGTTGCCGCAGCACCACTCAACCCAACCTTCTTGATTGCCACGATTTGAATGGTGTCAACTGAAGCTTTTTTAAGTGATGCTAACTTTGGCTTCAACCCACCGAAAGTTTTCGCATTACTCCATGTGGTTTTGTTAGTTTTGAAGGCAACTGTGTTTCCAACCAGAACATTCATACTTGGCTCTCTCATGTCTGCTCCGCCTGGAATTGTCAAATAAGGCGATTCACCCCAGGTACCAGATGTTCTCCATGAGACTTTGTTCTTGCTTTGATCAAAGTCACCGTTGGTGGATAGCACCACACCTGATACTGACAAATCAATTTCTGTGCCTGTTTCAAGTGCAAACACAATGGCTTGCATCTCATTTGAGGTGTAAACGCCATCCATGTTTATCTCGAGGATTTCCTCTTCTGGATTCATAGTCTCAGCTAGAAAGTTCCAAGTGATCCCATCTTCAGCACTTCTCCAAAGCCCACCTGGGTCTAAGGTAGGTGGTTCTGGGTCCTCAGGTAATACCCGACTTAATGCAGAGAGAGAAATTCCAGAAAACTCACAACTTGTGATCCAGCGAGTCTGTTCTTTGACAACTTTTAATCCATCTATTTCTTCAACTAGTGCTAGAAATTCGCCTGGCATTAATTGTCTATCGTTCAGTAAATCAAACCTGGAATCTGATAACTGCGAAATGCACTGTTGACCTTCTGGCCATCGGCTGTTTTCTTCTTCTCCAGCGTTGGCTAGCTGGGTGAGCAATAGGTAATGGATTCTCTCAGCCGGTGGAATGTTTGCTATTTGCAAAACATTGTTTTCAAAATTCACGCTACCAAGGGTGTTACCAATTCCATTGGATGCCAAAGCAAGTGCACCTGAATTTACTGTATCCAAATATGCGCAGTCTGAATTGTTTTCAGATTTGGGGACAAGTTGCAGTTGTGCAATTTCTACGTAGATGTCACCTTCATTTGAACTGGCAGTGACGTCTCCGTGAGCGTAAACAGTGCGCTCAACGTTAGCTATATCTAATCTGATTGAAGCGTAATTCAGCCCAGAAACTTGGCCTTCAGCGACATAGAACCTAGCGTTTGTGGCCGTACAACCATCACGCGATTCGGCTGTGACATTGATAACTTCAAGTGGTGTTTGAGTCTCCCAGATGAAATCGACAAAACTGAAGTTAGAAGTGATGTTGTCGGATATCGCCGTTGTTAGTTCGCCAGAAAGGGTGCCATCTGCATTGAGAACTAGGTCAGACTCTTGTTTTGTACACCCGCTAAGAGCCAAAACAAGTGTCAATAGTGCAATCGGAAAAATGGATCTCTTTGATTTAGTGCGCATATTCGACCAATCTTTTGTTGTCCCCCAAATGGGACCCGTGATAATAACGCCAAAACCAATTAATCGGAAGGAATGAACTGAATAACAGCCTTTTCTGCTAGCAAGTTGCAAAAGACGAAACCTTTGTATTCATACATTTGGTCACCATCAGGCCGTCCACCAAGTTCATTACCCATGTGAAGATATCGGATTTTGTCTGTCTCATTTGCATAGGGCCATTTATGCTTTCCTTCTGTCAAAGGAGCCCAATGAATCGTCTAATCGCCCAAATATCAGCCTTTGCGCTGGTCGTCACAGGATTGACTGCTTTGCCGTCAGCAGTCGCTGCAGACTCGGTAAACCGTGAAAAACCAGTTGCAAACACGTCATCTCTAAGTGATTGTGTGCCGACGGTAACTGAAGAAGGGGATTACACGTTTGTGGAGTTTCCAGCAGGTCCTGAATGTGAGTGGACTGTTCCAGCGAACGTTAGTGCGATTGATTACGTCGTCGTAGGTGGCGGTGCTGGTGGTGGCGGTGGAAGTGTTCGCGATGCTGTTGCTTGCTCGCTGATTGATGGGGCGGCTCGGCCTCGGCTTGGCGGCGGCGGTGCTGGCGGTGCTGGCGGTTTGGTGACTCAAGGCTCACAACCTGTTGCATCGGGTGGCAAGCTAGAAATCAAAGTTGGTGCTGGCGGAGCTGGCGGAGCAGCTGGCCTTTGCCCAACTGGCAGTGTTGGAACTGCGGGAAGTGCTGGTCAATCAGGTGAGGAATCGGGGATTGCAGGTTTGGTGATTTCTAGCGGTGGTGATGGTGGTGATGGTGGTTATGCCGATGGGCGCGCAGGCTCTCAAGGCGGATCTAATGCATCCTTTAATGGTGGCAGTGCCACTTACTTGTCAGGTGACTGCTCAAATACCACAACAACAGATTGTTGGGCCGCACCAGGTGGTGCCGGTGCTGGTGAGGCTGGCCAATCAGTGCAGACTGCAACACCGTTTACTGCAACTTTCGGTGGCGATGGTGGCGATGGTGTTTACATTGCTTTTGTTGATGAACACTTTGGAGGCGGGGGCGCCGGCAACATTAGACACTGCTTCTCTGATCCCCAGGGTATTCGACGTTCAGGTGCCGGTGGCCTGGGTGGTGGCGGCGGCGTGCCCGGCGTTGCAGGTGATGGCACTTGTGTTGGCCTCTCACTAGACGGAGTTGATGGTCAGGGTGGCGGTGGAGCTGGTGGCCGCGGAAACGGCAGTACCGCGCCCAACAACTCGAATGCAGTAGCCGGAGGCAACGGTGGCGATGGCACAGTAATCCTTCGCTATTTAACGCCAAACGCTGAAGAAGTTGTATTGGATGTTACATCTGGAAACACAACCATGAATAACTCAGAGATCGAATGGTCAGTCACATCTGGTTCTAGCCAAATCACTGGCTACTTGGTAAAGCTGAACGGCCAGGTAGTGGCAGAGCTTGACTTCGATGCTCTCTCATATCAGTTGACTGGTTTGAACAAGAACACTCAGTACGCAGTTGAAATCATTCCTATGACTGAAGATGGTGAATTGGATGGTTTCACATACAACTTCCATACACCGAATGAGATTTTCTTCAAGGTTAGATTTGAATCACGTAGCGCAAAGTTGGATAAAGCAGATAAGAAGCTAATCACCAAACGACTACAGGCGATGGGCGAGAATTACTCAGATGCTCGCATCAGGGTAACTGGTTCTGTGAACTACAGGATGCCAGTTAACTATGCCATCAAACAGTTTGCGCTCAGCCGAGCAATAAGTGTTCGTGACTACCTAGCAACTTTCTCAGATATTCGGGTGCGCACAAAGTGGTCTGCTCCTAAGGGGCAGAACTATCAAACACACAAGTTTGCTCGCATTGTGATCACGTATACACCAAACATAGTCACGTAATTTCAAGGCGCTAAATGCGTGTGGGATGGGCTAGGTGCTCACCCGCACGCATTTTGCTTTCATTGGGAGTTAGCAAAAACAAAACCCCTCAGCGTCCCGAGGGGGTTTTGAAGTACACCGCGTAGGACTTGAACCTACAACCCGCTGATTAAGAGTCAGCTGCTCTGCCAGTTGAGCTAGCGGTGCGAGCAGGCGGAAGGATAACAGCAACG
>JBIKSQ010000052.1:0-8538 GCA_044348555.1 Candidatus Nanopelagicales bacterium
CGGTGGCCGATGGATATGACATTCCGGCATTCATTCATGCTTCGGACCGACATCTGATTTCTGACCCGTTAGCGGGTGTGGGACTGCAAGCCCAAGAGCTGGTGAGCCAACTAGGTGCCGAGTTTGTTGAACCCTCAAGGCTGGAGGTTTTTTCGCAAGCTACAACCCTCGAGATCGCTGGCCTTTCGATTCAGATTGAGCCAGCCCCAGGGCACACTCAAGGTTCTGTCATCTTTCGACTGAACGCGGCCGCTGACTCTGGCCCGCGCATGTTTAGTGGTGATGTTCTTTTCAAGGGTTCGATTGGCCGTACAGATTTGCCAGGTGGCAATCACGAAACCATGCTGCACAGTCTTTCCTCGGTAATCCTTCCCAGCAATCCCGAAACAGTTGTCCACTGTGGGCATGGACCAGACACCACCATTAAGAGCGAGTTGGCGCAGAACCCATATCTTCAGGCACTAATGAAGGAATCAAAGTGAATCAAAAAATTAATGCTCCAAAAGGTGTTCCTGAATACATCGCTCCTGAATCTGCCGAATTTTTAGCGGTGCGGGAAGCGTTATCTAAACCAGCCAAACTTGCAGGCTTTGGATACATCGAATTACCAATTTATGAGGACACGACTCTCTATGTGCGAGGTGTTGGGGAATCAACCGATGTGGTTTCAAAAGAAATGTTCACTTTTACTGACCGAGGGGAGCGTTCAATAACGCTTCGACCTGAAGGTACAGCGGGTGTTATGCGAGCTGTAATTGAACATGGGCTGGATCGTGGACAACTTCCAATCAAACTTTGGTACGCAGGCCCATTCTTTCGTGCAGAGCGACCTCAGGCTGGTCGATATCGGCAGTTACAGCAGGTAGGTATCGAAGCGATTGGATCAGACGATCCCGCGCTTGATGCCGAAGTCATCGCGCTTGCTGATGAGGGATTTAGAGCGTTGGGTTTGACCCAGTACACGCTGAAGCTGAATTCGCTGGGTTGTAAAAATTGTCGGCCAACTTATCGAGTCTTGTTGACTGATTTTCTAGCAACATTGGACCTGGACGATGCCACCCGCAAACGCGCGGCCCTCAATCCTCTGCGCATCTTGGATGACAAACGAACTGAAGTTCAAGAGCAGCTGGTTAATGCCCCTCTACAGGTTGACAATCTTTGTGACGATTGTGAATTGCACTATGCAGAGGTTAGAAAATTCCTCAATTTGCAAGGTGTCAGCTGGGAAGAGGCACCTCGCATGGTTCGCGGTCTGGATTACTACACCCGTACAACTTTTGAGTTTGATCATCCTTTGCTCGGTGCGCAGTCAGGTATTGGCGGCGGTGGTCGTTACGACGGATTGATGGCTGATTTAGGTGGCTCTGAACTATCTGGAATCGGTTTTGGGCTAGGTACTGATCGCACACTGTTGGCCTGCAAAGCTGAAGGTTTAAAAGTTGCTGAATTGCGTCGATGTGATGTTTACATAATTCCGGTTGGCACTGAAGCCCGTACACACGCAAGTGAACTCACCAAACATTTACGGCAGCACGAAATTTCGTGTGAGATGAGTTTTGGTGACAGAGGTGTAAAGGCATCTATGAAATCTGCCGACAAATTTGCTGCCAAGTTTGCAGTTTTGATTGGCGATGCCGAGTTGGAATCGAATCAGTACTTAATCAAGAATCTCGGCACAAGCGAACAGTTTGAAGTTTCCAAATCAGATGTTGAACAATTTTTAACAAATCAATTAAGGGAGAACTAAACGTGTACCGCTCACATAAAGCTGGCGAACTTCGACTCGAACATTCAGGCCAAGCTGTAACTCTTTCAGGATGGGTAGCCCGCAGACGCGACCACGGTGGAGTTGCATTTATTGACCTTCGTGACACTTCAGGTGTTGTGCAGGTAGTCATTCGAGATGAGGCAATCGCACACGTTCTGCGTGCTGAATTTTGTGTGAAGATTGTCGGCGAAGTGAATCCGAGACCAGCTGGAAACGAAAATCCAGAACTTCCTACTGGTTCAATTGAAGTAATGGCTGATGTTGTTGAGATCTTGAGTGAATCTGCGCCATTGCCATTTCCGATTGATGACAACATCGAAGTTGGGGACGAAGCGCGCTTGAAGTGGCGATACTTGGATCTGCGCAGAAATCAACCTGCGAACACCATCAAACTGCGTAGTCGAGTCAACCAGATTTGCCGAGATGTTTTGCTCAACGATGAGTTTCTCGAGATTGAAACCCCAACTCTTACTCGTTCCACGCCAGAAGGGGCACGGGATTTCTTGGTTCCAGCACGGCTGAAGCCAGGCAACTGGTACGCATTGCCACAGTCTCCGCAGTTGTTTAAGCAATTGTTGATGGTTGCTGGCATGGAAAAATACTTCCAGATTGCTCGTTGCTACCGCGATGAAGATTTTCGTGGAGACCGGCAACCAGAGTTCACCCAGCTCGATATTGAAATGTCGTTCGTAGAGCAAGAAGATGTTTTACGTATTGGTGAATCAATTGTGCGCTCACTCTGGAAAGAGATTGGTGTCGATGTCGGTTCTATCCCACGCATGACATATATGGATTCGATGCGTCGCTATGGCACCGACAAACCAGACTTGCGGTTCGGTCTCGAACTTGTTGATTTGACCGAGTATTTCAGCGCTACTGAATTCAGGGTTTTCCAAGCTGAACACGTTGGAGCAGTTGTTATGCCAGGGGGAGCGGATCAACCGCGCCGCACATTCGATGCTTGGCAGGAATGGGCCAAACAAAGAGGTGCCCGCGGTCTTGCGTACGTTACCTTCGGGCTCGATGGCGAACTTGGTGGTCCGGTTGCGAAAAATCTTTCGGATTCTGAGCGCGAAAATCTAGCTTCGGCAACTGGTGCAAATCCAGGCGACTGTGTCTTCTTCGCAGCTGGCAAGCGCTCGGACTCATTGTCCTTGTTGGGTGCAACCCGGCTTGAGGTAGGCAAGCGAGTTGGTTTGATTGATGAAAGCGCATGGAGTTTCTTGTGGGTAATTGATGCTCCAATGTTTGAAGAGATCGAGACTGCCGATGGCCAGAAGGGTTGGACCGCAGTCCACCATCCATTCACATCACCAAATTCGGAATGGGTTGACAACTTTGAGTCATCTCCAGATCAGGCACTTGCTTGGGCGTACGACATGGTTGTAAACGGAAATGAAATTGGTGGTGGCTCAATTCGAATTCATCGAGGCGATGTGCAATCTCGGGTATTTGATTTGCTCGGGTTGTCAAAAGCCGAAGCTGAAGACAAGTTTGGTTTCTTGCTGGAAGCCTTCAAGTTTGGTCCGCCACCGCATGGTGGAATCGCATTCGGTCTAGATCGAGTTGTGATGCTGCTTGCCGGAGTTCCGAACATTCGCGAAGTTATTGCGTTTCCAAAGACTGGCGGTGGCCACGATCCACTGACCGGAGCTCCGACCGAGATAACTGCACCGCAGCGTAAAGAAGCGGGAATTGATTTCAAGCCTGAAGTTAAAGTTCAAAGCTAATGCGTAAGCAGGCTGGGCGCTGGGTGGTTGTGGCTTTGGCTACAGCCACTCTGTTCAGTTGTGCTGCGCCGAGTGTGGAACCTTTATTAACTCTTCGACTTTCCCAAAAATGGTATGAAGTGCCTGCGGATAGTTTGCAGAATATCCAGTCGAGTTGGTCGGTTGAAGGCACCTCCGCCGATCGTGATGTTGTTGTCAGTGTTCAACAAGCTTGGTCACTAAGTCCAAACACGGTAGCCGCAGACTTCTTTACAAACACTGCACCGCAACGACTTCAGGCGTATACCCAAACACGAACCTTGCAGGAATCCGAAGTGACGGCACTTTCCGAAGCCTCTCAATCAATCCAGGATGTCGTCGTTCTGGTTTCGGACAGGTCTGTGGGAGATGGGCTAGATATTCGCCGCAATGATGTTTCAGTCGTTGATGGCCTGACTTATTTAGAGCAAGAGTTGGCTTGGGACTTTGCAGGTGTGACGCAGACAATATTTGTTCGTGCGGCGGCAGATTTAGATTCTAAAACTCTGACGATTTTTTGGCTCAGGTGTTCAGATTCCTGCATTGCTGATGAAAGCGAAACAGTTTCAAGTGTGTTGGAGAAGTTAACCCGGGCTGGAAGTGTTTCCTAATGCTGCGACCTGAAACCGCACCGTTGGCGGTGCGCATGCGACCAGAATCTTTGAATGATTTGGTTGGGCAGGACGATGTCTTGCAGCAAGGATCTCCACTGGAACGACTTGTCAGCTCAGATGCTGGTTCAGTCAGCGTCATTTTGTGGGGACCGCCCGGAACCGGAAAAACCACGATCGCAAATTTGATTGGCCGAACTGGAAACCGCAGATTCACTCAACTGTCAGCTATTTCGGCTGGGGTAAAGGACTTGCGGGAAACGATTGATGTAGCCCGGCAAAATCTGGAAAGTTTCCAATCCCAAACGGTGCTATTCATTGATGAGGTTCATCGCTTCAGCAAAACGCAGCAAGATGCTTTGTTACCTGCGGTAGAAAATGGTTGGGTGATTTTGGTTGCTGCAACAACTGAGAATCCAAACTTTTCAGTCATCTCTCCGCTGTTATCTCGTTCAGTGATCGTGCGATTGAAGGAATTGGAAGACGCGGATCTTTTGATTCTGCTAGAGCGCGCCCTGTCAGCACCGCACGGTTTGGATAACCAAATCAAAGCGGATGAAGCAGCATTGAAAATGATTGCTCAACTTTCACGGGGAGATGCAAGAGGTGCACTCACTCTGCTTGAGGCCGCTGCTGGGATTTCGGCTGCAGCTGACTCTGATGTAAATGTTGAGAGTGTAAATCTCGCTGCTGGTACAGCGTTGCTAAATTTCGACAAGGACGGCGATGCACACTACGACGTCGTGAGTGCATACATCAAGTCGATGCGAGGTTCAGATGTTGATGCTGCACTCCATTACCTTGCACGACTTTTGGAAAGTGGTGAAGATCCTCGCTTTATCGCACGGCGGCTTGTGATTCTAGCTAGTGAAGATATTGGGCTAGCCGACTCGATGGCTTTGGTCGTGGCGATGAATTCCATGCAGGCAGTGGCACAGATTGGAATGCCGGAGGCTGCTCTAACTTTGGCGCACGCAACCATTTATTGTGCGTTAGCGCCCAAGAGCAACGCAGTCACAGTTGCGATTGGCAAGGCGCGGGCAGATGTGCGCAATGGCAAATTCGCCAATCCGCCGGCGGAATTGAGAGATGCTCATTACAGGGGAGCAGCTGAGCTGGGACATGGTGTGAATTACGAATACCCACACGATACGGCTGCTGGGATCTCAGGCTTTAACTATTTGCCAGAGGGTCTCAAGGATTCGATTTACTACTCACCGACCAATCGCGGGGCTGAGATTCGCTGGGCCGCAGTCTTTGCAGAAATTCAAAAAACCATACGAAAAACCTAAGTTGAATGGGCTGAGTAAAGTCTGCCCTTGATATTTACCTTAACAAGGAGGCCAACATGGAGTCAGCCGAGATTCGGCAACGATTCCTCAAATTCTTCGAACAGCGAGGGCACACGGTCGTACCTTCAGCATCTTTGTTGCTGGATGACCCCACCTTGCTGTTTGTGAATGCGGGAATGGTTCCATTTAAGCCTTACTTTTTGGGTGAAGCTGCGCCCCCATATAAAACTGCAACGTCAGCACAGAAGGTAGTTCGAACGCTTGACATTGAAGAAGTTGGCAAAACAACTCGACATGCATCGTTTTTTCAAATGTGTGGGAACTTTTCCTTTGGGGATTACTTCAAAGAAGGCGCAATTCCAATGGCTTGGGAATTGTTGACCGCATCAGTATCTGATGGCGGATATGGATTTCCCGAAGAAAAACTCTGGGTCACTGTCTATGAAGATGATGATGAAGCTGAAGAGTTGTGGCATAAAAAGGTTGGAGTCCCGCGGGACCGAATCCAACGTCGGGGTCAGGTAGATAACTTCTGGAGTATGGGAGTGCCCGGACCGTGCGGCCCTTGCTCGGAGATTTATTACGACCGTGGACCTGAGCATGGCATTGATGGTGGACCGGTAGCAGACGAGGACCGTTACCTTGAAGTCTGGAACCTCGTGTTTATGCAGTTTGAGCGTGGTGCTGGACCGGGCAAAGAGAACTATCCCATTTTGGGCGAGTTGCCTGCCAAAAACATTGATACTGGCATGGGCCTTGAAAGAATGGCGGCATTGCTGCAAGGCGTCGACAACATTTACGAAATCGACACAACTCGAATTATTCTGGATAAAGCCAGTGCTTTATCTGGTGTGAAATACGGCGCAAACGAAAAAACGGATGTTGCCCTTCGAGTGGTAGCAGATCATGCGCGCACCTGTGCATTTTTGATAGTTGATGGTGTCGTACCAGGCAACGAAGGACGTGGCTATGTGCTTCGTCGAATCTTGCGGCGAGTGGTTCGTAACATGCGGTTGCTTGGCACCAACGAACCTGTGATGAGTGAACTGATTGATGCCACAATTATTTCGATGGCTCCGCAATATCCAGAACTGCAAAGTGAAGCTAATCGAATCCGCACAATTGCAGTTAACGAAGAAGCAGCTTTCCTTTCTACTTTGAAATCTGGAACCACAATTTTTGATACCGCTGTAAAGCAACTCAAGGCTGCTGCCCAAACAACTGTTCCCGGCGAACAAGTCTTCCAGTTGCACGACACATACGGATTCCCATTCGACTTAACTTTAGAGATGGCTCGAGAGGCTGGCCTCGAAGTTGATGAGACAGGTTTCAGATCTTTGATGCAGGAACAACGCGAGCGAGCAAAAGCTGATGCCCGTGCCCGTAAGTCTGGGTTGGCTGCCGGTACTGCATACAAAGAGGTAATGGAACAGGCTGGCGCATCGAAGTTTGTAGGTTATGAGCGAGTTTCTGCTGAAGCTCGAGTTGGCGGATTGTTGGTGGATGGCAATTCTGTCCAAAGTGCAGGGCCTGGATCGCATGTTGAAGTCATTCTGGATACGACTGCTTTCTATGCCGAAGCGGGTGGCCAGCTAGGCGACCACGGCACTATCACTTTAGACAATGGCGCCACTCTTGAAGTATTCGATGTGCAAACACCAGTACCAGGTTTGTTTATTCACCGAGCAACCGTGCTGGATGGCGAAGTTAACGTCGGTGCTGGAGCTATCGGCACGGTGGACCTCGCTCGACGGATGGCAATCTCTAGAGCGCACACTGCCACCCACATGATTCACAAGTCTTTCCGAGAACTTTTAGGCGACACCGCAACCCAGATGGGATCGGAAAACTCGCCCGGTCGATTGCGCTTTGACTTTCCATTAGCTGGCGCAGTTCCAGATGATGTGATGGCCGAAGTCGAAGCTCGAGTTAATACCTTGTTGCTCGATGACTTGCCAGTGACTGCGGAATACATGTCGCAAGAAGCTGCTAGAAAGATTGGCGCGATGGCGCTCTTTGGTGAAAAGTATGGAGATGAGGTGCGAGTTGTTTCAGTCGGTGACTGGGCTCGAGAACTTTGCGGTGGTACCCATACTCCATCCACTGGTCATCTCGGAGTTGTAAAGTTTTTAAGCGAAGGTTCGATTGGCGCGGGAGTGCGCCGCGTGGAAGCTTTGGTGGGTTCGGATGCCTATAGTTTCTTGGCGAAGGAACATATCTTGGTTAATCGCTTAGCCGACTTAGTGAAAGCCCGACCAGAAGAAATGGTTGAGCGCATTGAAGGTTTGATCTCGAAGTTGAAAGACGCTGAAAAAGAAATCGATAAATATCGCAGCGCAAACTTGCGTTCCAACTTGGGCGATCTAGTACACACTTCAGAAGTTTCGGGTGTCGTGGTTCGCAGTGTTGTTTTGCCGGATGGTTCATCGGCTAACGATTTACGAGTGATTGTCACTGAGCTTCGCGGTCAAGTTTCAGCTGGTGCAGCAGGAGTAGTGATCGGAATGACAACTGCAGATGCAAAGGTGTCGACAGTTGTTGCCGTCAACGAAGTCGGTATTGGGCTCGGACTTTCGGCTGGTCAATTACTGAGCGGCATTGCACCTGCAATCGATGGTCGAGGTGGCGGTAAGCCAGACATGGCACAAGGCGGCGGCACCAATGTTGCAGGCATCCCAATCGCGCTAGGTTTGGTTGAGTCGCTGATTTTGGACGCGGTTAAGAAATAGCCATGCGACCAGGCACACGCTTTGCGCTTGATTTGGGGGAGGCTCGAATCGGGGTTGCAAAGTCTGATGCCAGCGGCATTTTGGCCTCACCATTTGGTGTGTACAAGACAGCGGATGATTGGCTTTCGCATCTTGCCAAGGCACTTTCCGAATGGGAAGCAATCGAGTTGTTGATTGGGCTGCCAACCGATCTTGCAGGAAAGAATGGAATTGCAGCGCAAAACATCCTAAAGCGAGTAGCGGAAATCAAAGCTGCAATCGCAGATGTTCCAATCAGACTAGTCGACGAACGTTTTACAACCGTCTCGGCTCGACGAAATCTGCAAGCAGCCGGCTACAACTCGCGTTCAGATAAATCCCTGATTGATGCGGCGGCGGCTACAGTTCTGC
>JBIKSQ010000054.1:0-8438 GCA_044348555.1 Candidatus Nanopelagicales bacterium
TTTTTCGGGTGATGAAAAGTTGGCCAAGATTGCTGCTGAACATGGTTGGTACTGCTCATTTGCAGGAAACGTTACTTTTAAGAATGCCAACAATCTCCGTGAAGGTCTCGCAGTTTTGCCGAATGAATTGATATTGGTTGAAACGGATGCACCGTTTCTAACTCCTGCGCCTTTTCGCGGCCGACCTAATGCTTCGTATTTGATTCCGCACACCATAAAAGTTATGGCTGAAGTTCGAGGTATGGACGAGGCCACTTTGTGTAAACATATCTCGGATAACTCGAACCTTGTGTTTGGCAGTTTCAATGACTGACACTCGACTGCTTGGGGCAACCGAAATTCGCCGGCTTGCAGCAGAACTTGATGTTCGACCCACAAAAGTTTGGGGCCAAAACTTCGTGATTGATGCAAACACAGTGCGCTCGATCGTGCGGGCAGCTGGAGTTAATGCCGAAACAGATGTGGTTGAGGTGGGGCCAGGTCTCGGCTCACTCACGCTGGAGCTACTTGATGTTTGTAAAACTGTAACCGTCATCGAGATTGACCCAAAGTTAGCTGGCCGGATTCAACAGACTGCGAACGAGTTTGCACCAGATCACGCGCAAAAACTGCGAGTTGTAGAAGCAGATGCAATGCAGGTCAATCAACTTGCGGTCGCGCCGACTGCGCTTGTGGCGAATCTGCCGTACAACGTCTCAGTTCCAGTATTGATTCATCTACTTCGCACTTTTCCCACGATTCAAACGGCATTAGTAATGGTCCAAGCAGAAGTTGCTGAACGCCTTGCTGCTAAACCTGGTAGCCGAATCTATGGAGTGCCTTCAGTAAAAGCAGCCTGGTTTGGAGAAGCAAAAAAGGTTGCCACGATTGGTCGAAGTGTTTTTTGGCCGGCCCCAAACGTCGATAGCGCGCTCGTTCGAATTGATCGGCATGCGAAGGTGATTGCCGATGTTTCAGAAGTCGAACTTTTCAAACTTGTAGATGCAGCCTTCAGCCAGCGCCGCAAAATGCTGCGCTCTGCATTGGCCGAATGGGCTGGCGGAACGGATGCGGCGACCGCTCTGCTACATAAAGCAGGTGTTGATCCAAGTTTGCGAGGTGAGGCGTTGAACATCAACGACTTTATTGCGATTGCGCAGGCTCGAAATGCGTAAGCCAAATCGGGTGGTTGTCCGAGCAGCAGCAAAAGTAAATCTCAGTCTCAAAGTTGGTGGGTTGCAGGCCGATGGATATCACCCGGTTGAGACTTTGTATCAAGCGGTGGATTTGTTCGACGAAGTCACCGTCACAAACGCAACCGGTATACAGCTTTCATTTACGGGCGAGAGCGCTGATTTGGTGCCAGCCGATTCCACAAACCTGGCTTGGCGAGCTGCCCAGTTACTAGCTGATCATGCTGGAGTACCGGCTGATGTCAAGATTGAGATTCACAAAGAAATTCCAGTTGCTGGCGGAATGGCCGGTGGCAGTGCCGATGCCGCCGGGACATTGATTGCCTGCGATTTGCTTTGGGGACTTGAGACTCCGCGAAGTGAGATTCTGCAGCTGGCAAGTCAACTTGGTAGCGATATTCCGTTCTCGTTAGTGGGTGGAATTGAGTTAGGGCGAGGTCGGGGAGACGAACTAACTACGGTGATGAACCGAGGCGAGTATCACTGGGTGTTTGTGCTTTCAAGTGAAGGTCTCTCCACGCCTGCGGTTTATGCAGAGTTTGACCGACTGCAGGAAGCCAAAGCGGATTTTCAGATTAATCCAGAGTTGCTGCGGGCGGTTGCTGCAGGTGATGTGAAACAGGCGGCGAAGTACCTAGAGAATGATTTGCAACCAGCAGCATTGAGTTTGCGACCAGATTTGAAACGCGTATTGCAGGCTGGTATCGAAGCGGGTGCTTGGGCAGCTTTGGTTTCTGGAAGTGGCCCGACCTGCGCATTTCTTGCGAAGTCATCAAACGCAGCACTTGACCTATCAATCGAACTACAAGCAAGCGGCTTAGTGCGCCGAACTGCAATCGCAAACGGGCCGGTGCCTGGAACTCAAGTAATTGCGATTGATTACTAAATCAAACTGCAAGAAGTTTCGTTAAGCCAATGCTTCTGGATTAAGCACAATTTCATTTAATTCCAACCGGGTACGTGGAGCGTTCTCGCGCTCCTGGAGCGCCTCACTGATTTCGATTGTGTCGGAATGTTTACCAACCGCAATCACCACAACTGGTTTGAATTTTGGTTCGAGCTTTAGCAACTCGCGAATTGCGCTGGCGCTAAAGCCACCCATCTGATGGGTTGACCAACCATCAGCAGTCGCTTGAGTTGTGAGTGCCGACACTGCAAGCCCTAAATCAAACTCGGCTGATTTGCGCGGAGAGCCGGCGCTGTCTTCGGTTTCAGTAATCGCAACAACGTAGGCAGCTGCGGTTGGTGCCCACTCTTTGTTGAAGCCCGCCAGCGCTTGGGTGATTTCTGCAAACAGGGCATCACTGCGTTTAGCGACTGCGAATCGCCATGGTTGCCCGTTGTTCGCACTCGGTGCCCATCTTGCAGCTTCCATCAAAGACGTTAACTCCAAAGTTGAAATTTCGGCATTAATGTCAAAGGCTCGAGTGCTCCAGCGATTTGCTAGAAGACTATGAATGGGCGCGGTTGTTACAGCAGATTTACTCATGACTCTCTTAACTTAGTTGAATACTTTGAGGAGTTTGCCAACCAGACCTTGTTTGCGTTGCATCAAAGTATCGGCTAGTTGGTAAATTGCCTGAGCGGCAGGTGAATCGGGGTTTGAAAGCACTAACGGTTGGCCGATATCGCCACCATTGCGGAGTTCTGTGTCGAACGGGATCTGAGCCAGCAGCTTGATGTCTGACTCGAGTGCACGGGAAAGTTCATCCGCAACAGTTTTGCCACCACCGGTACCGAACAAATCAATCTGGCAATCACAGTTGGGGCAACTGATTGCGCCCATGTTTTCGACAACACCAACCACGCGCTGACGAGTTGTCTTGCTCATCATGCCCGCTCGGATCGCGACGTCAGCTGCTGCAGATTGTGGAGTTGTGATGACGATGATTTCAGCATTCGGCAGAAGCTGACCTAGCGAAATTGCTACATCGCCAGTACCAGGCGGCATATCAATCAGCAAAACATCGATGTCGCCCCAGTAAAAGTCAGTCAGAAATTGTTCGAGCGCTTTGCCCAGCATTGGACCACGCCAGGCAACCGGACTCGCACTGCCGCCTGGCTTGAAGGCCATCATGGAAAGCGCGGCCACACCATGTGCCTGCGGTGGAATTCGCAGCTCAGCATCAATCAGGGTTGCTTTTTCAGTCAGCCCGAGAATGCCGGGAATCGAGTGGCCGTAAATGTCAGCATCAATCACGCCAACCGTAAATCCGCGCTGGGCCATTGCAACCGCAAGATTTGCAGTAAGTGATGACTTTCCAACTCCGCCTTTACCGCTAGCGATTGCAAATACTTTTGTCTTGCTCTCTGGCAAAGTGAATTGAATCTGTGGCACTGGTCCGCGAAGTTTTTCTCGCAGGGCAGTGCGTTGCTCGTCTGTCATTGCGCCCATCACGACCACAACTTCTTCAATACCTTTAACAAGCATCACGGCACGCTCAACCCGTTCGATGATGGTTGAGCGCATTGGGCAAGCGGTAGTGGTTAGCAGGACTTCCACGGTTGCCTTGGTCCCAGAAACATCAACTTCGCCGACCATATCTAGTTCGGTGATAGGTCTATGGATTTCTGGATCTTTGACTGTGGCTAGGGCCTTTAGAACGTCATCGCGGGTACTCACGTGCTCAGGTTAGTTCAGAGAGAAGTATCTGGCGCATCGGAGTTTGCCTCAGCCTTTGAGTTGCTGGGCTTTTCAGGCTTTTCTTGCTCTTCAAGTTCCTCGAGGAGTTCGCGTAACTCGCCACGAACAAAGTCCCGAGTCGCGACTTCGCCGAGAGCAATTCGCAACGCAGCGATTTCGCGGGAGAGAAATTCGGTTTCACTCATTAGTCGTTCAGTGCGAGCCCGATCTTCGGCATAGGTCACTCGGTCACGGTCAGTTTGCCGATTTTGCGCAAGCAGAATCAAGGGAGCGGCATATGAAGCCTGCAGTGACAAGAGCAGAGTCAGAAAGATGAACGGATACTCATCTGGCCGCAATCCATCGTCGGCCACAATGTTCCAAATCACCCAACCAATAATGAAGATGGTCATGTAAGCAATAAATCTCCATGAACCAATCCAGCGAGCAATCCGTTCAGATATCTTGCCGAACTGTTCTGGATCAACGCTGGGCTTCAGACTGCGACGCGAAGTTAGCGGAGAATCGAGGCGGCCTGTTTTTGAAGTTGATTTGCGGTCGTCATCACGCGCCATCAGCAGCCACCTCCTCATCAACTCCAAGTTCCCGCCAGTTTTCTGGCAGCATGTGATCAACCAAGTCGTCCACCGTCACAGCACCAAGTAAGCGACCAGCTTCATCAACAACCGGAAGCGCCACGAGGTTGTAGGTCGCAAAGTAGCGAGCAACCGTTGACAAGCTCGCACCTGGTCCAACTGGTTCAAGTTCTTTATCAATCACTGAACTGACCAGTGCTGAAGGTGGCTCTCGAAGTAGTCGCTGGAAATGCGCAACGCCTAGGTATTTTCCGGTTGGCGTCTCGATGGGTGAGCGCACAACATAAACCTGCGCAGCAAGCGAAGGGGAGATGTCGGGGTTGCGTACGCGGGCGAGAGCTTCGGCGACAGTGGCATCAGCTGACAACAACACTGGTTCGGTTGTCATCATGCCGCCGGCCGTGTAATCCTCGTAAGAAAGCAACCTGCGAATATCTTCAGCATCATCTGGTTCCAGTTGTCCGATGATTTCTTGTGCTTGGTCTACGGGCAACTCACGCAGCAAATCGGCAGCATCGTCTGGGTCCATCTCTTCAACCACGTCAGCTGCTCGGTCAATGCCAAGGTTTTGCACAATCGCCACCCGGTCATCTTCGGGAAGTTCTTCGAGAACATCAGCAAGTCGTTCGTCATCAAGTTGCCGCGCAATATCAAGTTGACGGTCGCGAGGTAGATTCCGAAGTGCATTTGCTAGATCAGCTGCGCGAAGTTCCGCAAAAGACTCAATCAAGTTATCGGCCTGCTGATTTTCTTCACCACGGCCAAACTCGGTTATCTCATCCCACTCTAAAGTTGATCCTTCACCGTATCGACGGATTCCGCCAAGCACTTTGCGAACATAGAGACGCGTGAGGTGCCACTCTTTTGTACGTTGCTGCCATTCCATTCCGGCATCGCTGATTGAAACCCGAGTGGAATCTGAAGTCTGAGTGACTTTGCGATCCACGAGTTCAGCCAGAATCAAGGTTTCAGTATCCCGCTGCCGGAATCGCATCATGTTGAGCTTGCCCGTGGAGATGACCTGCCCCGGTGCAATCGAGGTAACTCGGCTCATTGGCAGGAAAATCCGCCGCCTTGGAGGCACTTCTAGGACCAGACCTAAAACTAAAGGGGCGCGACCAGGGCGCAGCGTTACGACGATATCCCGAACTTTGCCCACGCTATCGCCGTGTGGGTCAAAAACTTCGGTTCCTGCAAGTCGCGCTGCATATACCCGGGTATTTACCTGATTCACGGGGCAAGGGTAATCGCCAAAATGGATATCTAAGCCCAGATACTCAGATAGTTCATTTGCTCGTTACCCTGCGCAGCATGATGGAACTTTTAGATATTCGCTTTCTAGGCTCGGTCCTAGTTACTCTGTTCGTGATTATGGACCCACCAGGTGCAGTTCCAGTCTTTTTGGGCTTGACCGGCTCGCGGCCAGAACGGGAGCGCTCGCGGTTGGCGTTGCAGGCGACCGTTACTTCATTTGTCGTGATTGTGTTGTTCGCAGTGGTGGGCGAACAGGTGCTTTCATTTTTGAAAATCTCGCTTCCTGCATTGCAAGGTGCTGGCGGCTTGCTGTTGCTCCTGATGGCACTCAAGCTGCTCACCGGAGTCGATCGAGACCCAACTGAAGAGCAAGATGTAAATGTGGCATTGGTGCCACTTGGAACTCCGCTGCTAGCTGGTCCAGGTGCGATTGTGGCAACCATTTTGTTTGCCCGACAGGCCGATGGCTCTGGCCAGTACATATCGCTAGCAATTGGCGTTGTGTTGATCCACTTGCTCATCTTTCTGGCTTTGCGCTACTCAACCGTGCTCTCCCGAATTCTCGGCAAATCTGGCATTTCTATGATGACTCGAATCGTCGGGTTGTTGTTGGCCGCGATTGGCGTGCAATTACTTGCTAACTCGGTGTTTGGTTTCATTCGACTTTCTGTCGGCTAGTTAGGCTTACGACTATGCCTCGAATTGTCGCAGTCGTAAACCAGAAAGCGGGCGTTGGTAAAACCACAACCGTCGCATCGCTTGGTGCTGCTTTTGCAGAGTTGCGTGAGCAAGTGCTGATGGTTGACTTAGATCCACAAGCACATCTGACGACTTCGTTGGGCATCAATTCAGAGTCACTTGAATCTTCAGTTCATGAAGTAATCTCAACCAAACTTCCACTAGCCGATGCGACCGTTTCGGTTTCTTCATATTTGGATTTAGTGCCATCCACAATTGAGCTGACGGCAACCGAGACAAAGTTGCTGACTCGGCCAGGTCGAGAATATGTGTTGCGAGAAGGTCTGAAAACTTCAAGTGTCGATTACGACTGGGTGTTGATTGATTGTTCGCCAAGTTTGGGTCTGCTTACACATACCGCATTGACTGCAGCCGATGATGTGTTGATTCCAATTCATGCAGAAAATCTCAGCCATCGGGGCCTGCGCCAACTTTTTGAGACGATGCATGAAATTCGACAGTTTACAAATCCAGAGTTGAACGCACTTGGGTTGTTGCCAGTCATGTTTGAAGGAAGCCACGAGGTTGGTCGGGGATTACTAGCTGAACTCGAGCGCACATATTCAGTGCGAGTCTGGCCAGCAGTACCGGTTGCCGCACGCTTCAAAGAATCAATGAATCGCGGCGGTTCAATTTTGGCCACAGATACGCAATCGCCCGCAGCCATGGCCTACAGAGACCTAGCCCGCGGGCTGATTGCAACATTACCTCTGGATTAATCCAGTCTCAAAGTGATTAATCGCCCGCTGGGCGCCGGCTTCTGGTGCGATTTCGCTGAACCCGCTCGCGCGGCTTTTCCTCAGTACGGGTAGCACCCGCTTCAGTTTTTGGCTTTGCGGCACGGGCAGGTTTGTCAGACTTGTGATTCGTTCGAGCCTTTGGCTTTTCCCGTTTCGGTGATTCGTCACTTGCTTCAGCTTCTAGCCCAGCTCGCGTCTGGTTTGCGCTCTTGAGTCGACCTTTAGTACCAGCCGGAATATTCAACGCGGTGTAGATGTGTTCGCTTGAAGAATATGTTTCAAGTGGATTGTTGAATGGAAGTCCGAGCGCTTTGTTGATTACTTGCCAGCGGGTTACTTCAGACCAATCAATCAAAGTGATTGCGGTTCCTTCAGCACCTGCTCGACCGGTTCGGCCAACTCGGTGCAGGTAGGTCTTTTCATCTTCTGGGCACTCGTTGTTGATTACGTGGGTAACACCATCAATATCAATTCCTCGAGCTGCAACATCTGTTGCTACAAGCACGTCAATTTTTCCACTGCGGAGTGCTCGTAATGCGCGTTCGCGGGCATCTTGGCTCAAGTCTCCGTGGATTGTGCCAGCGGCAAATCCACGTTCAAGTAAATCGTCAAACAACTTTGAAGCTGCACGTTTGGTCTTTGTGAAAATGATGGCCAAGTTCCGGCCCTCAGCCTGCAGAATTCGACTGATCAACTCAGGCTTATCCATTGGGTGAGCTCTCCAGATGTGCTGCTCAATTGCATCGACTGTGATGTTTTCATCACCGATGCTGCTAGCGCGAATATGAGTTGGGTTGTTCATGTGGCCACGCGCCAACGCAATAATTTGGGCTGGCATGGTTGCGCTGAAAAGCAATGTCTGCCGACTAGCAGGAGTCTGCTTCAGCAATCTTTCGACATCTGGCAAAAATCCCATGTCCAACATTTCATCTGCTTCATCAAGTACTAGTACTTGAACTGCAGAAAGATCCATAAGTTTTTGTTTGGCCAAGTCGATCAGCCGACCAGGTGTTCCCACCACAACATCAACACCAGCTTGGAGTGCTTGTACTTGTGGTTCGTATGACTTGCCGCCAAAAACTGCTGCAATTTTTAGACTTGTTTCGGATGCTGCTAGCTCGAGATCCTTTGAGACCTGCAGAGCAAGTTCGCGGGTTGGTGCCACCACGAGTGCCTTGGGCTTCAGTGGTTCGGCGGGGCTTTGTAAAACTTTTTGCAGAAGTGGCAAACCAAATCCGAGAGTTTTACCGGTACCAGTTTTGGCCTGACCGATGATGTCACCACCGGCAAGTGCCAAAGGCAGGGTCATTTCTTG
>JBIKSQ010000055.1:0-8074 GCA_044348555.1 Candidatus Nanopelagicales bacterium
CAGTATTGCCCTTCAGCGTCGAGTTCAACCGCACCACTCACAATTTGCTTTTGTCCACACGTCACAGTCTTCACATTGAAAGTAATATCGTCAGACTTGATGTCTTCAGAAAAACCTGGATATTTGGCAGCCTCTGAGTCAGCGCTGCTTGAGGGCATCGAGGTTGGGGCTTGGGTGTCTGAAGCCGATCGATCAGCTGATTCCGAGCTGCAACCAGCGAAAAGCAAGCATGTTGTGACCAAAAGAGCGGCAGTAGTCCTATTTTTCACAATAATCCTTAATGACGATGTTAAACAAAGTTTAGTCAGGCCCATGGAGATGGGATAAAACCAGGCCAAAAACCAAATTAGATATCTACGGGCGGTGTTTAGAATTTCCGGGGCTTGACTACGCGGGCGGGCAGTTGAACCCGTGTTTTAGGTTAACATTAAGTCATGTCAAATAAACGTCAAATTAGAAATTCAATTGCCTTTTCGGCAGTCAGCGCATTAATGGTTTCCGGCATTGCCGTTAACCCAGCATCAGCCGATGAGGTTGAGGTTACCAACTGTCTCGATAGCGGCGCAGGTTCACTCCGAGACGCTGTAGAAAACGCCGGGTATGAAGATGTAATTCTGCTTGAGGATCTTGATTGTGACACAATCACACTGAACTCAACCATCGATATTCCAACTTCTTTAACAATTTTTGGGCCAGGGGCTTCCCAACTTACAATCAAGAACAATTCCACAAATAACAATGGTTTGTTTTATTCGTCCTTAGACGGAGGTTCGATCAGTATCGCGAAAGTCACTCTATCTACGCATTCAAATCTCTACGCTATAACTGAACCGCTGGTTTGGTCAGAAGGTTCTAGCCTACTTTCGCTTAATTCCGTGGAGGTAACTGGTGTAAGACCGTATCTGCGCGAAGCCATCGTTGCTGAAGGACCAATCCGGATCGGTGAAAGTTCTTTCCACGACAACCGTATAGACAGTGCTGCACTCATTGGTGGCCCAAGCATTTACATAGCTAACTCTTCGTTTGTTGGTAACTCAATTTTTGAAGGAACCCTGGTTGGTTCTCTACGACTTGCAATTATCAACAGTGCATTCGTGGATAACATCTCAGACGAAGACGCCGAGCAATATCAAGCAGTACTCTTTGCTGCGCTGGAATTGAGTTCATACTCTTCAATATTTGCTGAAGATTTCATAGAATCCGAAGATCAGTTTGCCTTCTTTGAAGGTAGTTTTGAGGACCAAGGTTCGAACTACTTTGCTTTCGATTCTTCTGTTTCCGATATTCGTGGCACAACGAACACAACGGTGGGCAACGGGAACTCCACAATCGTTAGCCGAGAAGATCTGAAACTTGGCTTATTTGATCGGGTGCTTGATGAAGAATCGGGTTTGAGCCCTCGTCATCAACAGTTGTCAGCAGGTAGCGTGGCTATTGATAGCCATACGCTGGAGCAATTTGAAGTCGCAAACAATGCGTTAACGGAAGAATTCGGTTCGTACTTGCTCGGAAACTACGATGGAGCTGGCGATCGCCGCCCAGCTGGTCCAAAGTATGACTCGGGTCCAATCGAGTTTGTGGCTACCACCACCGCACAGGTAGAGCGTCGTTCGAAGAATGTTTTCTTCAATCCAATGTCATCAACTTTGACGAAGGAAGCCCGACAGACTCTGCGGAATATGGTTAACAATTTGCCAGAAGGTGCAACAGTCCGTCGAATCAATGTAACTGGTTTTGTACAGCCGGCTGGGTTCGCTTGGAACAACCAGTCACTTTCGGATGCTCGTGCTCGTAATGTGAAGCGATTCTTGAAGACGCTCGGTGTTAAAGGCCAGTGGAAAATTGCTGCTCGTGGCGAAGATAAAGACTCAACTGGAAAGGCTCGTCGAGTCAAGGTAGTTGTTAAATACGTCGTCGTACCAGAACCAACATAAACAATTACAAAAACTGTGGGCGGTCAGGATTTCCTGGCCGCCCACAGTTTTAAATGCAGAAGTAACTTAAGCCTTCTTGGTCTCCCAGAAGATGTCTGCAATCGCATCAATCTTGGCTAGAAGTTCGTCAGCCTTAGCAACATCGTTGGTGCCTTTTGTGCCACCGGCACCAGCCAACTTAGTTGCTTCATTGAATAGTTCATGTAACTGTGGGTACTTCTCGAAGTGAGCTGGCTTGAAGTAATCAGTCCAAAGCACCCAGAGGTGTTCTTTCACCATGTGTGAACGCTCTTCTTTGATCGTTACCGAGCGAGCTCTGAAATCTTCATCGTTTGATGCGTGGTACTTCTCCATGCAGGCCTTTACGGACTGAGCCTCGAGGCGAGCCTGGGCTGGGTCATAAACACCACAAGGCAAATCGCAGTGGGCAGATACAAGTTTGAACATTGGAACTCCTTTGGTTAGTGGGCTCAGGCTAGTCGGGCTAAGGTAAATCGCAAACGCTAGGACTCCTCGATGTTCTGCTTGATCCACTTGGCGGCCTCATCAATTTCTCGGAGCTCTCCCATGGCAATCTTTATGATGAATGAGTAAGCAGATTCATCATTTGCAATGAGACGGTATCCGTTAATTCTCAAGAAAACCGCCAACCCCATGAATCCAAGCCTCTTGTTTCCATCAATAAGTGGGTGGTTTGTAACGAGTGAGAGTGTTAGGGCCGCCGCTTTCTCATGGATTGTGGGGTAAACCTCTATGCCTCCGTACTCGGCCATGGGTCTGACTGCAGCAGATTCGACCAGACCCTTGTCGCGCCATAAGGAACCTGGAATAACCTCGTCAACAAGTTCAAACAGCATTGCAGAGCTGAGGTAGATCGTCATTATTCAGCCAACTTTTTAAGCACTTCGCGATAACGGTCGGCTTCTTCTCGAGCGTAATGTCGCACCAAGGCAGACTTCAATTTCTGTTCCACTGCACTATTCACCGCCTCTCGCGCAATCTCTTGCATTGACCGGCCCTCCAGCTGAGCAATCTGTCGGAGCAGTTCGGTTTCTTCTTCAGTGAGTCTTAACGTCATAGCCATAACCAGAGATTAGCAGTGTGGTATCAAAAGTGGTATCACTTTTTTATCTGAGCGTTTAAACGGTTTGTCTGCCCGATAAAGAGCAAAATTCAGCCATGGGATTCTGGCGTCGGTTCGTGATTAGGAAAGTCAGCGGGACATCGATGCAACCCACGCTCCGGCCAGGCCAGATTGTGGTCGGGGATAGAAGTCGCAAGCCGCAGGTTGGCGATGTGGTTTTGCTGGAGCATCCAGAGACAAAGGCTTGGATCATCAAGCGGTTGACTCAAATTGAAGGCGCTAATTACTGGGTCGAAGGAGATGCGCACGACTCCAAGACCGCATCGAGTAGCACCGATTCTTGGGTTTTCGGCCCAGTCACGCGAGAGCTCATTCGGGCCGTAGTGATCTACCCGCGCAAGGCCAAACGACGGACTAGTTAGTCCTCATCTGCATCGGTGTCTTCGTCATCAAGCCGAGCTAGATAGGTAGCAAGCCGCTCAACTGGGATTTCAAACTCCGGATTCATGTCCACAAAGTTGCGAAGCTCTTCTGCCAACCACGCAAATGAAACTTCTTCATCGCCACGTCGCCGATCCAACTCTTCGATGCCTCGATCAGTGAAATACATAACGACCTACTCGAATGCAGCTTCAACAAGTGTTGCCTGTTCAACCTCATGGCGGTGGTGGCTACCCACCGCTGGTGAAGATGAAGACGGGCGGGAAACGCGTTGAACTGGGCGACCGATGACATCTGAAAGATGCATCGACATAAATGGCCAGGCACCTTGGTTCGCAGGCTCTTCCTGTACGTATCTAACGACTGCATCTTGTGAGATGCCTTCAAGAGTTTTCGGCAAAGTGCGAACTGGTAGCGGGTAAAGCCGTTCGAGTCGAATAATCGCAACATCCCAGGCACCGCGTTTTTCACGTTCGGCGACCAGGTCGTAATAAACCTTGCCTGAGCAGAACAGCACTTTCTTTACTTGTGCTCGATCCACTCGATCATCAGCGATGGCTGCTTTGAAGGTCCCACTTGTAAATTCGTCGACAGCACTTGCTGAATGTTTGGCGCGCAACAACGACTTCGGAGTAAACACAATCAGTGGGCGGTTGCGCTCTGATTTGACCTGCCAGCGCAGCAAGTGGAAGTAGGAGGCAGCGCTTGATGGCATCGCAACCGTCATGTTGTCTTGAGCGCACAATTGCAAGAAGCGTTCAACTCTTGCAGATGAGTGATCCGGTCCTTGGCCTTCGAAACCGTGGGGGAGTAGCAGAGTCACAGCACTGCGCTGGCCCCACTTTTGCTCACCTGAAGAGATGTATTCATCCACAATTGTCTGTGCACCGTTGATGAAGTCACCAAATTGCGCTTCCCAGATAACTAAGTCGTTTGGTCGCTCAACTGAATAGCCGTATTCAAACCCAAGGACGCCAAACTCACTCAATGGTGAGTCGTAGACAAACAGTTTTGCGCCGTCTTCATAGCAAGTCTTTAGCGGCTTGTATTGCCAACCATTTTGCCGATCAACAATCACTGCATGGCGATGGCCGAATGTGCCACGGCGAATATCCTGGCCAGACATACGGACGCTAGTGCCCTCGGTGAGAAGCGAACCGACAGCCAGCGCTTCCGCCATGCCCCAGTCGATTTCGTTATTTGCAACCATGTCTTCACGACGCTTGAGCTGTGGTGCTAGACGTGGGTGAACTATGAAGCCCTCGGGCATAGTGAGTTGCGAGCGCACAACCCGTTGTACAACCTCATTAGAAATTCCAGTTTGAACTTCGAATGCTGGAATCTGTGGATCGAGTTTGATTTGGCCCTCGGTCATTACCCGACGTGTGATTTTGGATAGTTGATCGTCCCCGTGGTGTTCATTCTTGGTTTCTTGGAAGATGGTTTCGAGTTGATCCTGGAAGTGCTTGAGTGCAGCTTCAGCTTCTTCAACCGAAATGTCTCCACGACCAATCAAACTTTCGGTGTAAAGCTTGCGGACAGAGCGCTTCTGTTCGATTAATTCATACATCAATGGTTGGGTCAACGATGGGTCGTCGGCTTCGTTGTGACCACGACGGCGGTAACAAACCAAATCGATAATGACGTCTTTCTTAAATTCCTGACGGAATTCAAATGCCAAACGTGCAACCCGAACAACCGCCTCTGGGTCGTCGCCATTCACGTGGAAGATTGGCGCTTGGTAGCCCTTAGCAACATCGGTGCAGTATGTGGTTGAGCGGCTGTACCTCGGTGAAGTAGTAAAACCAACCTGGTTGTTAACAACAACGTGAATCGTGCCGTTAACCCGGTAGCCCTGTAGCTGCGCCATGTTTAGGGTTTCTTGCACGATTCCCTGACCAGCGAAAGCTGCATCGCCGTGCATCAGGATTGGAAGCACCCGGTGGCGGTCGGCCATCGGCATTTGATCCTGTTTCGCCCGCACGATGCCTTCAAGCACTGGGTTCACAGCCTCTAAGTGAGATGGATTCGCTGCGAGGTACACGTTCGTGGTCTTGTTGTTGATGGACTCAAAAACTCCGCGGGTACCGAGGTGGTACTTCACATCGCCAGAACCTTGCACTGATTCGTTGCCGTAGTGACCTTCGAATTCGCGGAAGATTAGGCCGTACGACTTGCCAGCAATGTTTGCCAGCATGTTCAGGCGACCACGGTGCGGCATGCCGATTGCAACCTCTTCGTAGTCAGCATCTGCAGCTTCCTGCAAAATTGCATCAACTAGTGGAATTGCCGATTCGCCGCCCTCTAGTGAGAAACGTTTCTGTCCAACGTACTTGGTCTGCAGGAAGGTTTCGAACGCTTCAGCAGCGTTGAGTTTGTGCAGAATCCGGATTTGCTCGTCATGTTCAAGCTTTTCGTAACCGCGCTCAACTTTTTCTTGAATCCAGGCGCGTTGCACCGGATCCTGAATATGCATGTATTCAATGCCGATTGTGCGGGAGTAGGCATCGCGCAAAACCGTAAGGGCTTCCCGCCACTTCATAAATGTACGACCAGCAAATCCGCCAACCGCAAACTCTCGGTCCAAATCCCAAAGGGTCAGTCCGTAGTTTTCGTCCTTCAAGTCTGGATGTGCCCGCTGGCTGTATTCCAACGGATCGATATCTGCAATCAGGTGGCCTGATTCGCGGTATGCATTAATCAGTTCATGCACACGAGTGGTCTTATCCACATCACTGTCGTGTGATGCAGTGATGTCACGTGACCAAACAACCGGCTCATAGGGAATTCGAAGTGAAGCAAAAATATCGTGGTAGAAGTTGCTAGCACCAGTGAGGTATTCATGTACTCGACGCAAGAAGTCACCAGACTGCGCGCCTTGAATGATGCGGTGGTCGTAAGTCGAAGTAAGTGTGACTACTTTGCTAACGCCACTGTCCAGCAGATTCTTCTCGCTGGAACCCATGAATTCGGCTGGATAATCAAGTGAGCCAACGCCAATGATTACAGCTTGACCCTGCATCAATCGGGGAACTGAGTGAACAGTTCCGATACCGCCAGGGTTTGTGAGGCTTGCAGTGATTCCAGCAAAGTCCTCAACAGTTAATTTGTTGGTTCGAGCTTTGCGAACGATTTCTTCGTAGGTAATCCAGAAAGTGTAGAAATCCATCTTGCCAGCGTTTTTGATTCCGGGTACCAATAGTTGGCGAGTGCCATCTGATTTCTGGACATCAATCGCTAGACCAATGTTCACAACTCGGTTTTGAATTACCGCGGGCTTTCCGTCAACTTCGGTGTAGCTGTAGTTCATCTCTGGCATGTCTGCGAGTGCTTTTGCGATTGCAAAACCAATGATGTGGGTGAACGAAACTTTGCCGCCGCGGTTGCGAGCGAGGTGCTCGTTGATGCGGATTCGGTTGTCCACCATGAGCTTCGCTGGAATTGCGCGTACGCTGGTTGCGGTTGGCACTGCCAACGACGCTTCCATGTTCACAACAACTCGACCACTCGCTCCCTTGAGCCGCACAATTTCTGGAGCGGCCTCGTCGGCAGGCGCATCTACACCCTCAACTGAAGGGCGTAAGTCGCGGCCCGAAGTGGCAACTGTGGTTGGTGTCTCGGGAGCCGATTGCGTCGAAGGGTTTGCGGTTGGGGCAGCGTTTGCCGGTGGAATTTGGCGAGTCTGCTCTGGCGCTGAGATGAACTCAATTTTTGGCTCTTCAACCGCGATTTTGGACACCGGCGACTGATCGCTAGGCACGTAATCGGCAAAAAAGTCCCACCATGCGGGATCGACTGACTGTTTGTCCTGACGGTACTGCTCAAATAGCTCGTCCACGAGCCACTGATTAGGGCCAAAACTTCCAGGATTTGGGTTTTCCGAAGTCACGAGTCTGTCCTTAGAACGCCATTGTTTCCAAGCCGAAGGTTAGTCGGTAACTTCAGAAATCAAAGGCGGAGCCCAATAAATGAAACGGATGCGCATCGAGGATGCACTAGGTGGTTGATTTTCTAGGAAACGTCTCGGCGATTAGTGGTGATCATCGCGAGAATCGCAATTCCCACCGCGTAGGCAGAAAGCAGCCAAACGCCTTGTTGGACGTTCAAAAATGCCTCACCCGTGATGGCTCGAGATTCGGTCATCGCCGCAATGGCTCCACCGGGAAGCCACTTGCCTATATTCGGCACCAAAGCCATGAAGATGGCTTCAACAATCAGCACCCAAGCGAGGGCTCCCACAATCGCACCAATCTGGTTGCGCATCAACATTCCAATTCCCACGCCAAAGGCGGCGTAAAGCGCAAAGCCCCCGATGGTTCCAGCGGTGATGCTGATGATGGTGTCGGTTCCCAATTGGTAGGCGTCTGGGTTGCGGTTGATTACTGCCATTGCGGTATTGGGATTTATTTAGGTAAATGCCGAACTTTATTAACCGTGACTCCCCAATACGCTAATTGACTTCGTACATATGTGACTTGCGGCGGAATATTTCTAGGAGTGGTAAAGGTTTGCATATATATTTAATCAGGAAGAATTGCTAGAAAAAGGGGGAGTGATGGGTTTGTTTAGAAAGAAAAATCCATTTTGGGATCTCAGTCAGCTGTCGGACTTCGCA
>JBIKSQ010000056.1:0-8056 GCA_044348555.1 Candidatus Nanopelagicales bacterium
TGATGAAATCAAAAAGTCATATCGAAAACTTGCTAAACAGCTTCACCCTGATGCCAATCCAGACAACGCTCGCGCCGAAGCGCGATTCAAAGAAGTTTCCGAAGCGTATGACGTCATCGGCACAGATAGTTCACGTGCTGAGTACGACGAGTTGCGAGAAGCAGTCGCCAGCGGCCGAGGTGGTTTTACTGGCGGTCGACCAGGTGCCGGACCAAACATCAACATCAACGACATGTTCGGTGGAGGTGGCGGGGGTGGCTTTGGAGATATCTTCGGCGGAATGTTCGGAGGTGGCAATCGGCCAACTCGCGGATCTGACACCGAAACTCAAATCACAATTAGTTTTACAGAATCACTAACGGGCGTGACCGCACCTATTCGAGTGAGTGGTGTGGTTCGCTGCGATATCTGTTCGGGTAGCGGAGCTGCACCAGGAACTAAAACTTCAACTTGTGGTAGTTGTCAGGGAAGTGGCCAGACGGTTCGTAACGTAGGTGGTTTTGGAGTTCCACAATCCTGTGGTCCATGTCGTGGAAGCGGCCGACTCTTAGAGAAGCCATGTCGAGAATGTAGTGGAGATGGTTCAGTTCGCAAGTCCCGCACAATCTCAGTCAAAGTTCCAGCTGGTATTCAAGATGCAAAATCAATTCGACTTTCTGGTCGTGGTGAAGCGGGGCGCAATGGCGGTCCTGCGGGCGATTTGATTGTGCGAGTGCGAGTAACTCCACATCCTGTGTTTAGTCGCAAAGAAGATCACTTAACTATTTCGGTGCCGATTTCAATTGCTGAAGCATCGCTCGGAGCCGAAGTTTCGGTTCCAGTGCTTACGGGTCCACCGTTGAAGTTGAAGATTCCCGCCGGGACCATGAGTGGCAAAACTTTCCGGTTGAAGGGCCGTGGCGTGCAAAGTGGTAAGCGCCAAGGTGATTTGCTCGTAACTATTGAAATTGCAGTTCCCCAAAAATTGTCCAGAGCAGCCAAGGCCGCGTTAGAGGATTTTCAAAAAGCCACTTCGCAAGATGATCCGCGAGCCGAACTTTTACAGCGCGCTGCATCTGCCCCAAGAATTGAGCCGGAGGATTAGTCATGGTCATTCGCCGAATTCAGGTACCTGAAATTGATGTTGATGCTGCGGTTTATAGCACCACGGTTGCGGCCTCAATTGCAAACTTACATCCGCAGACATTGCGCCAATATGACCGGCTAGGTCTGGTTTCGCCAAGTCGCTCCGAGGGCCGTACACGCCTCTATTCACTTCGAGATATTGCAAAACTCAAAGAGGTAGCAGACATGACTGCGGCTGGAGTTAATCTTGCTGGAATTCAGCGGATACTTGAGCTTGAAGCGGAGAACGATCGGCTTCGGAGTCGGTTGGATGAATTGACTCGCCAGTCGAGTTCCACAGCGGTTGTAGTTTGGCGACCAAATCGTCGTGGTTTCTGAAAATTGCATCAAGCCTGCGTAGGCTGACGTTATGACAACAAGAAAGCCATGGGCTTTGATAACTGGTGCCAGTGTTGGAATTGGTAAAGAGTTTGCAGTTCAGCTAGCCGAACAGGGATACAACCTGGTGCTGGTTTCCCGTACTGAAGAAACTTTGGAGCAGGTCGCAAAAGAACTACGCAAACATTATTCCTGCAAAGTCGAAGTACTACCCGCCGATCTAACTCGCGCCACTGATCGCAAAAGAGTGGCCGAGCGGATTCAAGCCGAAAAACTGCCGATTGATTTCCTGGTAAACAACGCGGGAATCGGATTGAACAAAAAGTTCACCTCCAATGACGTAAAGCAAGAGAAATACTTGCTAGATCTACTCGTGGTTGCAGTTTTGGAGTTAAGCCATGCAGCAGCAACCGCAATGAAGGCCCGTGGCTCCGGCAGCATCATTGTAATTTCAAGCGTTGCTGGATTCATTCCTGGTGGAACATACTCAGCAGCAAAAGCATGGACAACCGCATTTGCCGAGGGTTTGAACGCAGAGCTATCCACTTCGGGAGTTCGAGTCATGGCACTCTGCCCAGGATTCACTCACACTGAATTTCATCAGCGCGCGGGAATTACCAAATCTTCGATTCCAGATTTCCTTTGGTTGAATGTGAATGATTTGGTTCGCACTGCGTTCAATGACTTTGCAAGAGGCGAAGTTGTAAGTGTCCCAAACTGGAAATACAAAGCTCTTGTGATTTTCGTTAAGTTGTTGCCACGCGATTTAGCGCGGATTCTCTGGGCTAAATCCCGTCACAAATTGCAGCGATAACTTCACTCTCAGATGTGTTACTCGCATCAACGTATCCCCAGCCACGTAGCCGAGCGAGATTCAAATCATCTGCGGTTTTTCCAAAGTAAGTAATCGGCGCATCCGGCCAAGAACTATTGAATGTTTCTGGCAACTGATCAATCAGCAAGTAGTGGTTAATACGAACCATCTTGCTCTGAAGCGCAAGTGAAATTGCTGGTAGCCATTGGACCTCACTATTAGCAGCTACAACCACAATTGTGGAGTTTGCTGGAATCCGCTTTCGGAGCTCAGCTGCTGCTGCGGTTGAATCATTTGCCTCGAGGTCGTTGAGTTTTATCACCGCGGTTTCGCTCTCAAACAACATAGTCCAACCTTATCCGCGGCTACGATTGCGCCCATGACACAGGCGCGAGATTCCCTCAAATCCGAAATCGTAAACAAAGCAGTTGTCCACGGAAAAGTGATTCTTTCCAGCGGTAAAGAAGCTGAGTATTACGTGGATCTTCGGCGAGTAACTCTTGATGCGGTAGCTGCGCCACTCGTTGGTGAAGTTATGTTGGAACTAACCAAGCATCTTGATTTTGATGCTGTTGGCGGTCTCACCCTAGGTGCAGATCCGGTTGCAACCGCGATGTTGCACGCAGCTGCGAAACAAGGCCGTAAGTTGGATGCGTTTGTGGTTCGGAAGTCTGAAAAAGCACACGGCCTGCAACGCCGAATTGAAGGACCAGATGTCAAAGGTCGCAGAGTGCTTGCGGTTGAAGACACATCTACCACTGGTGGTTCAGTGCTGACAGCGGTTGAAGCGTTGCGCGCTGAAGGCGCTGAAGTGGTTGCGGTTGCGGTGATTGTGGATCGCGGTTCAGCAGAGCCGAAGATTGCTGAAGCGGGGCTCACTTATTTAGCGGCCTACACACTCGAAGATCTTGGTCTTTAGAGCTAATCCGAACAGCTAAAACTTTTAAGCCTTGCTTTGCTTGCGATGTTTAATAACTTCCCACACCACCGGAATAGTGCTGAGAAAAACGAAACTCAGCAGAATCACTTCAAGGTTTTGTTCGACGAATGGAATTTCACCCAGTAGGTAACCCAAACAGGTTACTCCGATTACCCAAATAATTGCCCCGAGCGCTGAGTACAAATAGAAAGTGCGCGAAGGCATTTTCGCAGCACCAGCAACCGCGGTAATCAGAGTGCGAACTATTGGCACGAACCTCGCAAGCACAATTGCTTTGGTTCCGTACTTATCAAAAAAGTTTCGGGTCTTCTCGATGTATTCAGGCCGAAGAATTTTTGACTCTGGATTTTTGAAAAGTCTTGGTCCAATAGCCTCACCTATGTGGTAACCAACAATGTTTCCAGTAACTGCAGCTGTGTAAAGCATTACTAGCGCTAACCAGAGTGGTTCGTCGATTGCGCCGGTTGCCAACAACATTCCAGTAAGAAACAGCAGCGAGTCGCCAGGGAAGAACATGCCAATGAATAGCCCGCATTCCATGAAGATGATGACAGTAAAACCAATCAACGCCCAAGGCCCAAGTAATTCAAATAGCCCTTCGGCACTAAGCCATTCAGGCAGTAAAGCAATCGGCACAACCACTCCTCACGAGTTGGCCCTAGCCTAGATGAAAGTATGCCCTCGTGATTGGGCATGATTAAGCCATGTCTGAACTAGAACCCGAATTTCAATTTGAGGTCGGAGTTGGCCCCTGGGAGGGCGAACTGCCTACGGATTCAAAGTATGACGCCGAATTACTAGCTAACGGTGATCGCCGAAATGTGGTTGATAAGTATCGCTATTGGACAATGGAAGCGATTGTCGCCGACTTGGATACTCAAAGATTTGAGTTTCATGTTGCAATAGAAAATTGGGAACATGATCTGAACATTGGTTCAATTGTTCGTTCTGCGAATGCCTTTATGGCTAAGTCAGTTCACATCATTGGAAAGCGGCGCTGGAATCGGCGTGGCGCAATGGTGACTGATCGCTATCAGCACGTGTTTCATCACGAGTCGATTGAGGATTTCATTTCATGGGCTAAAGCCGAACAACTTGAGGTGCTGGCGATTGATAACTTGCCGGGTGCCGTTCCATTAGAAACTTTTGTAATGCCGAAGCGATGCGTTTTGCTGTTTGGCCAGGAGGGCCAAGGTCTGACCAAAGAAGCGGGAGCAGTCGCAACCGCATGTCTAGCGATTGCCCAGTTTGGCTCCACTCGGTCGATCAACGCAGCCGCGGCTGCGGGTATCGCTATGCATGCCTGGATTCGCCAGCACGTTTATCAACAATCACCAGTTGAGTAAGTACTCTCGGCGTTATTCAACCGCAGCATTGCACAGGTCTACACTTTGCGACTTCGCAAGTTTCGTGATTGTGGTGTCGGTATGAAAAATGCTGCTGTAGTGCAGAACAAGCTATTTCAACGCTTGTTTATTGCGCGCACCATTTCTAATTTCGGTAATGGCATGGGACCAACCGCCACTGCATTTGCAGTTTTTGCGCTTCCAGATGGCGATGCCACGCTACTCAGTCTGTTGCTCACTGCTCAAGCGATTCCATTAGTCGCACTCCTACCAATGGGAGGCGTGATTGCGGATCGGTTTGGTCGCGCTCGCACAATCGCAACCATGGACACGATTCTTTTCTTAGTCGTCATCGCAATCGCCACCCTCTTCTATTTTGAAATCATCAATCTTTGGCTGTTAGTTCCGTTATATGCAGCGACTGGAGTCTTGAATGCATTTTGGTATCCGGCATACCCAGGTTTGCCCGCAGACATCATTGATGAAGAGAATCTCCAAGTTGCAAACTCGTACATTGCATTCGGTTCAAACATCGCAATGATTCTGGGAGCTGCCGCAGGCGGTTTACTGGTTGAGTTTTTAGGTGGGCCAGCGGCGTTAGCAATTGATGGAATTACATTTTTGGTGGCCGGCTTGATTGTTTGGAAACTGCGGCACACGTCGGTTAAAAACCCAAATCCCGAACATCCATTTAAAGAACTCAAAGACGGCTGGTCCACTTTCTGGTCTTACAAGTGGGTTGTGGTTGTGGTTTTCGCTTTCTCCTTCATCATCCTTGCGGTTCGCGCAACCGAAGGTGTGCTTGGGCCGTTAGTCGGTCGCGAGTCACTAGGTGGGGCTATCGGATGGTCTCGTGTGGTCGCGGCCGAATCGGTTGGGTTGTTGATTGGTGCAGTTATCGCATCTAAATGGGTGCCGAAAAGGCCAATCGTTTCTGGGATGGCAATCACACTCAGTGCGGCACCGTTCATGTGGGCCTTGGCAGCGCCCGCGCCACTACATGTGATCATGCTGGCGGCAGCCTTTTGGGGGATTGGGATTGAGACGTTCATGATCTGGTGGATAACGGCACTGCAAACCAATATTCCAAAAGACTCGATCGGTCGAGTCTCGGCCTATGACGCTTTCGGTTCTTTGCTGTTTGGCCCGATTGGGCTAGCGATTGCGGGTCCAACCGCCGTTGCTTTTGGGACCGGCCCAGTACTTGTGGCGGGCAGCTTTATCGTTATCGCAGCAGTGCTCGCGTCCTTGCTTTCGCCATCAGTCCGCAACCTGCGCTCAGGCGGCAGTCAGAACCAGCTAACCGACTCCACCTCGGCTTAGGTCCAGTTACTGAGACGGAACCGCCTAGGACTTATGGCAGTTACCGATACACGCTCACATCTGCCACAATCCGCCCTGTCACAACGTCGTGGCATAAGCCAATGACCTTCTCTATAGACCAATTCAGGAGTTGTACGCGATGCCTATTGCTACCCCCGAGATTTACGGCGAAATGTTGGACCGCGCAAAAGCCGGCCGTTTCGCTTACCCAGCTATTAACGTCACCTCATCCAACAGCATTGTTGCTGCGATTCGCGGCTTTGCTGAAGCCGAATCCGACGGCATCGTCCAGTTCTCCTGGGGTGGTGCGGAATTCGCTTCCGGCCAGCGAGTTAAAGACATGGTGCTTGGTGCCCGTGCGCTTGCCGAATTCGCATATGTGGTTGCGGAGAAGTACGACGTAAACATCGCACTTCACACTGACCATTGCCCACTCGAGAAGCTTGATGGCTTCATGCGACCATTGATTGACGTCTCAACCGAGCGCAAAGCAAAGACTGGTTTGCCACTTTTCCAGAGCCACATGTGGGATGGATCAGCTGTCAGCCTTTCACAGAACCTAACCATTGCTGAAGAACTGCTCGACAAGTGCGCAGCGAACGACATCATCTTGGAAATCGAAATCGGTGTTGTTGGCGGCGAAGAAGATGGCATTGAAGCATCACATGATGCCAAGCTCTTCTCTACCCCAGAAGACGGTTTAGCAACTGTCGCAGCTCTTGGACTTGGCGAAAGAGGCCGTTACATGGTTGCCGCAACTTTCGGCAACGTGCACGGTGTTTACAAGCCAGGCAACGTTGTACTGACACCGGCAATTCTTGGTGACATCCAGAAGGCTGTTGGCGAAAAGCATGGCGTTGATAAGCCATTCGACTTGGTTTTCCACGGTGGTTCCGGTTCATTGCTATCCGAAATTCGCGATTCACTTGATTACGGTGTAATCAAGATGAATATCGACACCGACACCCAGTATGCGTTTACGCGTCCAATTGTTGATCATCTCTTCAAGAACTACGACGGTGTATTGCGCATCGACGGTGAAGTTGGAAACAAGAAGGCTTACGACCCACGTGCTTACGGCAAACTAGCTGAAGCTGGCATGGCGGCACGTGTGCTTCGGGCTTGTGAAGATCTTCGCTCCACTGGCACCAAGATCAAGTAATTCGTAGTCGACTCCGTTAAGGATTAATCTGATGAATGCGCTGCCTTCAGCCGCTGTACTGCGCGCTGGCGGCAGCGCATTTGTCTTAGATCTGTCCGGCCCAAGACCTCCTCGTGTTTTGCATTGGGGTGCAGACCTCGGTCCGTTAACTGAAAAGGAAATTGCAGCGCTGGCTTTCGGTCGACAGTTAGGTCGCGGCCATTCAGCTTTTGATAAACCTGTCCCACCAAGCATCACGCGCGATAGTGGAGAAGGTTTCTTTGGAATCCCTGGAGTGTCGGGGCATCGGTTTGGTAAAGATTTTTCAAATCGGTTTGAGTTAACTTCGGCAACCGTAAGCGATTCAAAAGTAAACATCGAATGCACTGATCAAGCAGCTGGTTTGCGGTTGCAGGTTGTATACGAAATCGCCGCTAGTGGCGTTTTAAAAATCCAGAGCACGATTACAAATATCGGTGACTTGGATTATGTACTGAATGAACTGACCCAAGCGTTGCCACTTCCGTCGAAAGCTACTCAGCTCACGGATTTCACTGGCAACTGGTCGCGCGAATTTCATCCGCAAACACAAGAAATCGAAGTTGGCGTATGGTCTCGAGAAATTCGTGAAGGCCGGACTGGTCACGACTTCACATTAACTTTTAATGCACATACTGAAGGTGCGAATTTCCAAACGGGTGAACTCTGGAGTGTCTCGCTTGGTTGGAGTGGAAACACTCGTCACTACGTGGAGCGTTTACCAGATGGCACCAAGTGGATTGGTGCGAATGAGTTGTTGTTACCAGGCGAAGTTATTTTGCAAAGTGGGCAGAGTTATGAAGCACCTGTTTTATATGCAACCTATTCAGCTAACGGTTTTGATGGCAGTGCTGCACAATTTCACGATTACTTAAGAGCTCGTAAACAACATCCAAAAACCCCGCGCCCATTAACTATCAATGTGTGGGAAGCGGTTTACATGGATCACAACTTCGAGAAGCTGGCAGCGCTTGCTGATGTTGCCGCTGAAATCGGAGTTGAGCGGTTCG
>JBIKSQ010000057.1:0-8001 GCA_044348555.1 Candidatus Nanopelagicales bacterium
CGGATGTACCGGGCGCCAGAAATGCCCTACAGCAACACGGCTTACAAAACGGTGTTGATGTCACTTTGATTGGATCCGGTGCAACCGCAAGATCCTTATTGTTGAGTTTGAAAAGTTTTGCTCCCGCAAGCGTGAAGATTGTGGCCCGTAACGCACAGGCTGTTAGTGAGTTGCAAAGTCAGTTCGAAAGTTTTCAGATTGAATATGTTCCGCTTGATGAGTTCGAAAATTTCAGTGGTTCAATGAATCATCTACTTGTAAACACATTGCCTGATTCAGTGCCTTTGAATATTGACCTCATCGGCCCGACTGGATTTTTGTTCGATGTGAATTACGCGCCGTGGCCAACCCAACTTGTCTCGCAAGTTCCAGGATGGAAAGTAATTGGCGGACTTGATTTCTTGACACATCAAGCAATTTTGCAGGTCTCAAAAATGACTGAATTAGAAGTAGATGCGGATAGTTCGCTATTCGATGCAATGTATGCAGCAGGTCGCACCGAACAACTCAATCGCAGTTAGCCGCGCGTAACTAGTTCGACAATCTTGAAAACAGCGATACCTCTTGTGGGTAACCACCGATCGAGCATTTCTGCGTGATTCAATTTCAGAATGTTGCTGTCTTTTCTAATCTTGGGTCTTATAGCTGCCCTTGCGATTAGAGCTGCCGTTATCGATCAGCGACTTGGAATATTGCCAAATCGGCTAACCGGATTGATTTTCGGGTTTGCTTTGATTTGGGTTTTGCTTGATCCTGGAGAATTCAACCTGCTCGAGTATCTGCTGGTAGTTGCGCTGCATTTTGGGGCAGTTTTTCTGCCAAAAGGGGGTCTGGGTGCTGGTGATGCTAAATACATTGCAGGTCTTGGCCTAATTACTGCAACTTGGGGAGTCAGTTGGGGCTGGCTCTTTCTTTCCTATTCAAGCGCTGCAATTTGGGCCTTGATTGGGCAAAAAACCTCAAATATTCGATTCGGCCCATGGTTGTCTGCTGCGTGGTTGGTGGTTGGCATGGGACAATTCGCACATGTTGCGTTGGCTTACAGCAGGTGAATCCCATGGACCGTCTTTAACAGCGATTCTTGAAGGGCTCCCTCAAGGTGTTTCAATCACCGAATCAGACATTCAAGATGCCCTTGCCCGAAGAAGGCTGGGTTTTGGCAGAGGCGCCCGAATGAAGTTCGAGCAGGATGCCGTGAGTCTTACAGGTGGTGTCCGCCATGGGCTGACCATGGGTGGGCCAGTTTCAGTCATAGTTGGTAACAGCGAATGGCCTAAATGGGAAGTCGTCATGAGCCCGAACCCGGTTTCAGCCGAGGAACTTGAGGGCCTATCTCGAGCAGCAGCGCTGACTCGGCCTCGTCCTGGTCATGCTGATTTAGTGGGCATGCAGAAATATGACGTTGACGATGCTCGGCCGATTTTGGAGCGCGCATCTGCTCGCGAAACCGCAGCTCGGGTTGCTTTAGGTGCAGTTGCGAAAGCCTTTTTGCGAGATGCGATTGGGATTGAAGTTTTTTCACATGTAGTTCGAATTGGCGGAGCAACCGCAAGCACTGAGAACCTGCCAACTCCATCCGATCTAGCTGCGATTGACGCAGATCCAGTTCGTGCTTTTGATGCAAAGGTAAGTGCTGCAATGCAGGCCGAGATTGAAGCAGCGCACTCTGCGGGCGACACACTCGGTGGCGTTGTTGAAGTACTTGCTTACAACCTTCCACCAGGTCTTGGTAGTCACGTTCACTGGGACCGGCGTTTAGACAGTCGGCTGGCTGGGGCCTTAATGGGAATCCAAGCTGTCAAAGTTGTCGAGGTGGGTGACGGATTGGAACTCACTGCATTGCGTGGTTCGCAGGCGCATGATGAAATTATTAACACTGACTCAGGGATTCGTCGGGCGACTCATCGCGCCGGGGGAACTGAAGGTGGCATGAGCACAGGTGAATTGCTTCGAGTTCGTTGTGGCATGAAACCAATCTCCACGGTGCCAAAAGCTTTATCAACCATCGACACTAAAACTGGAGAGGCCGCTAAGGCAATTAACCAGCGCAGTGACGTATGCGCTGTGCCGGCGCTAGGAGTAATTTCCGAAGCCATGGTTGCTTTGGTTTTAGCAAATGCAGTGTTAGAAAAATTCGGCGGCGACTCGGTTAAGGAAACCAGACGTAACTACGAGTCCTACATGGAAAATTTGTCAGTGAAATGACCCCGATTGCGATCCTGATTGGTCCGCCTGGAGCTGGCAAGTCGACTATAGGTAGGCAGCTCGCGCGACGATTAGGTGTCGGCTTTCGCGACACGGATGCTGATATTGAGAAGATTGCTCAGATGTCAGTGTCTGACATATTTGTGACTGAAGGCGAACCACATTTTCGGTTGTTAGAAAAAGCTGCTGTCGAAACTGCGATTGCAACTCACGATGGAGTTTTGTCGCTCGGTGGTGGCGCAATCATGGATCCCGAAACACAAAAAGTGCTGCTGGGTCAGCCCGTGGTTTGGCTAGATGTTGATTTAGTGAATGCTGTACATCGGGTTGGTTTCAACACAAGCCGGCCTATGATGCAGGTGAATCCCCGCGCAACGATGCGCAAACTTATGGAAGAGCGCACTCCAGTTTATGAAAAAGTTGCAACCTGGCGGATAGACACCAGCAATTCAAGTCCATCAACCACAGTAGATCGGATTATGGAGGTGTTGAAGTGAGATACGAGATTGAAGTCTCTACGGATAAGCCTTACAAAGTCATCATTGGTAGTGGAGTAGTTGCCGAACTCTCCACACAGGTTTCTAAATCGGTTGAACGAATTGCGCTCTTGCACGCTCCACAAATGAAGCATGTTGCGGATGAACTCGCCTCCAAACTAGCTGCCAAGATGAAGCTAATTGAGTTGCCAGATGCCGAGAGCGCAAAGTCAGCTGAGATTTTGGTCGATTGTTGGAAAGAATTAGGTGCTGAGGGTTTCACTCGGTCAGATTTAGTTATATCGCTAGGCGGTGGAGCCACCACTGATTTAGCTGGGTTTGTTGCTGCAACCTGGCTGCGCGGAATTTCGGTTATACATATTCCAACAACACTTTTAGCAATGGTGGATGCTGCTGTTGGTGGCAAAACTGGAATCAATACCTCAGCCGGTAAAAATCTGGTTGGAAGTTTTTATCACCCATCGGCTGTGTTGTGTGATCTTGATTTCTTAGAATCGCTACCAGATCTTGAAATTCGGCAGGGGCTTGCAGAAGTTGTTAAGTGTGGGTTTATCGCAGAGCCCAAGATTTTGGAGTTGCTGGGCTCGATACCTGCGGGTCCGATCGATCCTAAGAATTCAGCGTTGATTGAAGCCGCCGCCCTTGCGGTTCGCGTGAAAGCCGAGGTTGTTGCGGATGACTTCACCGAATCAAAAGCTGGGGGATTAGGTCGAGAAATTTTGAATTACGGCCACACGTTGGGCCACGCGATTGAGAATTACGAGAACTACGAACTTCGGCATGGTTTAGCAATCAGCGTCGGCATGATGTTCATAGCGGAGTTGGCCCACGAAGCTGGGTTGCTTTCGGTTGAGGAAGTGCAGGCGCATCGGCAAATTCTTTTGCAGTTGAATCTACCTGTTACCTATCCGGCTGCGGCTTGGCCAGCACTACTATCCGCAATGGCGATTGATAAGAAAGCTCGAGGTAGCCAGCTTCGGTTTGTGGTGCTTGGCGGTATGCAAAAACCACAGATTCTGACAGCCCCTACTGATGAGATGCTGAGTGCGGCATTCAGCAAGATTTCGGAGGATTGATATGAAATCAGTTTATGTTTTGAATGGTCCGAACCTTGGCATGCTCGGAAGCCGCGAACCTGAGGTTTACGGCTCGTTATCTCTGACTGAGATTTCGGCTAGCGTGCAAGCACATGCGGAGACTCTGGGCTTTGTCGCAGACTTTCGTCAAACAGATTCTGAGTCGGAGCTAGTTTCCTGGATTCATGAGGCCATCAAGAGTGGCACACCAGTGATTATCAACCCAGCGGCTTTCACGCATTATTCCTACGGACTGCGCGATGCGTGTGCCCAAAAAACCGCACCGATGATCGAAATACATTTGAGCAATCCGCATAAGCGGGAAACTTTCCGCCGCGTAAGTGTCATCTCAGATGTTGTTGACGGAACGATTGCTGGATTCTCAGCTGACTCTTACAAGTTAGCGTTGACGGCCTTAGTTAACCTTTTGAAGTAATGAATTACGCTGATCGAGTTTCGAATCTGCAAACCACACTGCGTGATGTTGCTGACTTTTTTGTGACTTCGCATTTGCCAAACGTTCGCTATCTCACCGGCTTTAGTGGGAGTAACGGAACCGTTCTGGTGTCAGTTGCCGGCGAGGTGTGGCTATTCACTGATGGTAGATACACAAACCAGGCCGAAGTTGAAGCCACTTATTCGAATTTGGTGATTGAACGGAATTCACTTGAAGCGGTGAAAGAGATTGTTCAAAAAGCAGCTAAGGCTTTAGCTTTCGAATCGCAGCACCTGAGTGTTTCTAGCTTGAATGTTTTCCGGGGCCTAGAAGTGAAGCCCACCGTTAACCTTGTAGAAGATTTACGTATGGTCAAAGAGCCAGCAGAGATTGCAGCAGTCAGGACTGCCTGTGAAATCACATCTAGTGCTTGGCAAACGATTATCGAAACAACTCTGATTGATCGCACCGAACTAGATATTGCTGGTGCGCTGGAGCACGAGTTCCGAAAGTTGGGAGCAACCGATCGGGCCTTTGATTCCATTGTTGCCAGCGGTCCAAACAGTGCAATTCCACATCATCAGCCTTCCGCTCGCCGGATTCAGTCTGGCGATTTTCTAAAAATCGATTGTGGTGCGCTGGTCGATGGGTATCACGCAGATATGACTCGAACTGTTGTTGTGGGTAAGGCTGACTCATGGCAATCCGAGATTTACGAGATTGTTTCGCAATCCGCCGCTGTAACTCGGGCAGCTGCTGTGGTTGGAGCAGAGGTTGCGGAGTTGGACCAGGTTGCCCGCCGCGTGATTGTGGCCGCTGGCTACGGAGAGAATTTTGTTCACCAAACAGGGCACGGTGTGGGTCTGGAAATCCATGAGCGGCCATTTCTGGGCAGGAAAGACGGTATTCTCCGCTCGCAAATGCTGGTCACGGTCGAACCTGGTATCTACTTACCGGGTCGAGGTGGAGTCCGAATCGAAGATACGATTTTGATTTCTGAGACTGGCCATGAAAACCTGACGACAGCAAACCGCGCTTTACTTGAACTGTAAGTGCTAACAAGGAGAAACTGTGGCTTCCACAAACGATTTTAAGAATGGCTTAGTTCTTAACCTAGAGAATCAACTTTGGACAATTGTCGAATTCCAACATGTCAAGCCAGGCAAAGGCCCAGCTTTTGTGCGTACCAAGATGAAGCACATTCTGACTGGCAAAGTGGTCGATAAAACCTTCAACGCCGGTGTCAAAGTTGAAACTGCATCTGTTGATAAGCGAGAGATGACCTACCTATACCAAGATGGTGAGTCTTTCGTGTTTATGGACAGCACTAGCTACGACCAGTTCAATGTTTCTGAAAAAGTTGTTGGAGATGCCAAGAACTTCATGCTCGAGAATCAATCTGCGATGGTTGCACTTTTCGAAGGTGAGCCTCTGTATGTTGAGTTACCAGCCAACGTCGAGTTGTTGATTGAGTACACCGAGCCGGGTTTGCAGGGCGACCGTTCATCGGGTGGCACGAAGCCAGCTCGGCTTGAAACCGGATACGAAATTCAGGTTCCATTGTTTATCGACAATGGCACCAAAGTAAAAGTTGATACGCGTGATGGTTCATACCTCGGTCGAGTCAACGACTAGTAGTGGGTTCTCGAACTAAGGCTCGTAAACGAGCACTCGACATTCTCTTCGAAGCAGATCAGAGAATGGCTCGGGTTTCTGAGGTTTTGGCACGCACCGCAGCCGATCACCCGCTGAACGATTATGTGCAGGTTTTGGTCGATGGGGTAGCCGAGCACCAGACTGTTATTGATGAAACCATCGAAACCTATGCTCACGATTGGCCGCTTGAGCGAATGCCAGCGGTTGACCGCGCATTGGCTCGGATTGGTTGCTTTGAGTTGCTGTTCATGACAGATGTTCCGCCAACCGTTGTGATTGATGAAATTGTCACAATGGCAGCAGATATCAGCACTGACGATTCGCCAGCTTTTCTTAATGGTTTATTGAGCCGAATCGAGTCAATCAAGCATCGAATTTCGCTGGATTAGTCTTTTTATGTTTTGAGGGTCCAAGCTGAAAGCTTGGACCCTCTTACTTTTGTGCCCTAGGAGGGACTTGAACCCTCACGTCTTGCGACAACGAATTTTGAGTCCGCCGCGTCTGCCAGTTCCGCCACCAGGGCAACACACTGAATGTTCGATTCACTGACAGGCGAACTGTACCAATACTCTCCAATAAGGTTCGCAGGTGGCTCAAAGAAGACGTGTAGTAGTAGCAGAAGACGAAGCTCTGATCAGGCTAGATCTGGTCAGTTTGCTCGAAGACGCTGGCTACGAAGTTGTAGCTGCTGTGGCAGATGGCCAAGCGGCGATTGAAGCAGTGGAAACGCTCAAACCAGATCTGGTTCTGATGGACGTCGCTATGCCGGTGCTTGATGGTGTTACGGCCGCCAGCAAGATAACTGAGCAAAAACTTGCTGCCGTCGTGATGGTTACCGCTTACAGCCAAGTGGAATTAGTAGAGCGCGCAGCAGATGCTGGCGCAATGGGTTATCTAGTCAAGCCGATTGCCCCGACCAGTTTGATTCCCGCGATTGAGGTTGCACTAGCCCGCTTTGAACAACTCGTGGCATTGAGCGCCGAAGTTGAAACAGTGTCGGAACGACTCGAGGCCAGAAAAGTTGTTGACCGAGCTAAAGGTTTGCTGCAAGTCAAAATGGGCATCGATGAACCGGCCGCGTTTAGATGGCTACAGAAAGTTGCAATGGACAACCGAAGTTCGATGAAAATTGTTTCGCAGACTGTCATTGATGAGATGGGCCAGGTCACAGAGTAAACATGGTTGGACTTGGCACGCTCATCAATGTTGGTTTGATTCTGGCAGGTTCACTGCTTGGACTCTGGGTAGGGCATTTGCTGGCCCCAAATTTTCGGGTGCTTATAACTGATGTGTTGGGACTGGTAACCGGCATTGGAGCAGTGAGCGCCGCAGCCCAAGTTAGCAATCCTGACTTGGTGGCAGCGATCGGCTCAAGTGCTCCCATTTTGGTCATTCTTGCGTCATTGTTGATAGGCGGCGGTATTGGGTATGCGCTCAAGATTGAAGATCGTCTAGACAGTCTTGGGCAGCGTATCCAAAAGCGATACAGCAAAGATCAGAACGACAACTTCGTGTTGGGATTTGTCTCTGCATCATTGCTTTTCTGTATTGGTCCGTTAGCCATCCTCGGCGCTTTTGATGACGCACTCGGTTTGGGTATCGACAAACTTGTCCTAAAGAGCACGTTGGACTTCTTTGCGGCAATCGCCTTCGCCGCAAGTTTTGGTTGGGGGGTTGCACTTTCAGCTTTTGCTGTCGGCATATATCAAGGTGTTCTGACTGGGCTGGGGCTTCTGCTTGGCTCAATTTGGAACGATGCCCAGATTGCTGCAATGGCTGCTGTTGGCGGCTTGATGCTTATGGGCATCTCGCTAAAACTGTTAAACATAAAACAGATTGCGATTGGGAACCTGCTGCCAGCTTTGTTTGTCGCGCCAGCCTTAGTTTGGCTCGTTTCTTTTCTGAACTAAGTTACTTGCGATCGCGCAGTGCACAAGTCAAACGACTCAAACACGTCAGATCGCCAGCCTCATCCCGAATCTCAATTTCAAAAACTGCGACAGTTCCACCGAGTCTTACGGCTCTGGAAGTGGCCGTTACTACGCCGGAGGTTGCAGACTTCAAATGAGTAGCGTTGATGTCGACACCTACTGCAATTCGGTTTTCGCCCGCATGTAAATTGCCTGCCAGC
>JBIKSQ010000058.1:0-7979 GCA_044348555.1 Candidatus Nanopelagicales bacterium
GCCCAGCAAACATGTCCTTCACAGATGGAACCTTGATTGGTTCGGTGCTGGATCGAAATGGTCTGCGGCCTGGTCGTTTCTGGGTTACCCGCGATGGCTTAGTCGTGTTGGCATCTGAATCCGGAGTGTTGGATTTTGCGCCTGATGAGATTGTTCGAAAAGGTCGGCTACAACCGGGTCGTATGTTCTTGGTTGATACTTCGAAGCACCGAATTGTGGAAGATGAAGAAATCAAAAGTGAGTTGGCAGCTGCGGCTCCTTATGCAGAGTGGTTGGCTAACGGCGTAATTCATCTGGATGATTTGCCAGAGCGTGAGCACATTGCATACTCGAAAGATTCAGTAGCGCGTCGCCAACAAACATTTGGTTACACAACTGAAGAGCTGCGACTTGTGATTGCACCAATGGCAAAAACTGGTGGTGAGGCTTTGGGTTCGATGGGAACTGATACTCCAATCGCAGTTTTATCAAAGCGCCCACGACTTTTGTTCGACTACTTCCAGCAATTGTTTGCTCAGGTTACAAACCCACCACTCGATGCCATCCGCGAAGAAATCGTGACCTCGCTTGCAACCGCGACTGGTCGAGAGGGCAATCTGCTTGATGCCTCCGCAGAACATTGTCGCCAGGTGGTGCTGCCATTTCCAGTAATCGACAACGATGACCTTGCAAAAATCCTGAACATCAACAGTGATGGCAGCCTGCCTGGATTCTCGGCAGCAAAAGTTTCTGGGCTCTACCGCGTGGAAGATGGCGGCGAAGGCTTAGCGCAGCGGCTTGAAGAGATTTGCCGTGAGGTAGATGCTTTGATTCGTCAAGGCAAACGCTTTGTGATCCTCTCAGATCGAGATAGCACTACAGATCTAGCTCCAATTCCGTCTTTGCTGCTCACTTCAGCAGTTCACCATCACTTGGTTCGCCAAAAGATTCGTACTCAGGTTGGTCTTTTGATTGAAGCTGGCGATGTGCGAGAAGTTCATCATGTCGCATTGCTGATTGGTTTTGGTGCTGCTGCGGTAAACCCATATCTTGCACTTGAAACTGTTGAAGACATGGTTCGTCGCGGAGAGTTAACTGGCATCGATGCTGACAAGGCAATCAAAAACACCATCAAGTCATTAGGCAAGGGTGTTTTGAAGGTCATGAGCAAGATGGGCGTATCAACTGTTGATTCTTATCGCGGTGCGCAGATTTTCGAAGCTATTGGATTGTCCCAAGAACTCGTTGATAAATACTTCACGGGTGTGACTTCCAAACTCGGTGGTATTGGACTTGATGTGATTGCCGACGAAGTTCTCAATCGACACGACGTGGCATTCCCGCCTTCTGGAATTTCGCCAGCGCACCGCACTCTAAATGTTGGTGGCGAGTATCAGTGGCGCCGAGAAGGCGAAGAGCATCTGTTTGATCCAGAGACAGTTTTCCGACTTCAGCACAGTACTCGGGAGGGTCGCTACGACATTTTCAAGCAGTACACCGAGCGAGTGAACAATCAATCCAACCGATTGATGACCCTTCGCGGACTGTTCAAGTTCAACAATTCGCTAAGAGCTCCAATTTCGATTGATGAAGTTGAACCAGCCTCCGAAATTGTGAAGCGCTTTTCAACCGGCGCGATGTCCTACGGTTCGATTTCAGCAGAAGCCCACGAAACGTTGGCTGTTGCAATGAACCGGATGGGTGGAAAATCAAACACTGGTGAAGGCGGCGAAGATCCAGAGCGATTTGAAGTCATGCCTAACGGAGACAGCAAGCGTTCAGCAATCAAGCAGGTGGCATCTGGTCGCTTTGGTGTGACTAGTGAATATTTGGTGAATGCTGATGACATTCAAATCAAAATGGCACAAGGTGCAAAACCAGGTGAAGGCGGACAGCTGCCGGGTCACAAGGTGTATCCGTGGATTGCAAAGACGCGTCACTCGACTACAGGTGTTGGACTCATCTCGCCACCACCGCATCACGACATTTACTCAATTGAAGATTTAGCTCAGTTGATTCATGATTTGAAGAACAGCAACCCTGAAGCGCGAATTCACGTAAAGCTGGTTGCTGAAGTTGGCGTAGGCACGGTTGCAGCTGGTGTTGCAAAAGCGCACTCAGATGTCATTCTGATTTCAGGTCATGATGGTGGCACTGGTGCATCGCCGCTAACTTCGCTAAAGCATGCAGGCGGACCGTGGGAACTCGGACTAGCTGAAACCCAACAGACTTTGTTGCTCAATGGTTTGCGTGACCGAGTTGTCGTGCAAGCAGATGGCCAACTTAAGACTGGCAGAGATGTGTTGATTGCGGCATTACTCGGCGCTGAAGAATTTGGTTTTGCAACCGCTCCATTGGTCGTAATGGGTTGTGTGATGATGCGAGTTTGCCATCTAGACACTTGCCCTGTTGGAGTAGCGACTCAAGACCCACTGTTGCGTGCTCGTTTTGCTGGCGAACCTGAATTTGTTGAAAACTTCTTTGAGTTCATCGCCCTTGAAGTTCGGGAACTGTTGGCTGAGCTGGGATTCCGCTCCCTCAATGAGGCGATTGGTGAAAGTCAGTTCCTCAACTTTGATGAAGCAATCAAGCATTGGAAGACCGAAGGACTTGATCTTTCGCCAATCTTGTACAAGCCAGAAAACTTTGTGGGCGATCAGCGCAACACCCAGTCGCAGGATCACGGGTTACAGCACGCGTTGGACAACAAGCTAATTGAGGTTGCCAAACCAGCGTTAGAGAACTCCGAAAAAGTAAAGGCTGAGTTTGAGGTTCGCAACGTAAACCGAACTGTCGGTACAATGCTTGGAAATGCTGTCACCAAACGATTTGGTGGCCAGGGACTTCCAGAAGACACAATTGATTTCTCGTTCACTGGTTCAGCTGGACAATCGTTTGGAGCATTCTTGCCAAGCGGTATCACCCTTCGACTCACTGGTGATTCGAATGACTATGTGGGCAAGGGACTATCTGGCGGCAAAATCATCGTACGCCCAGACTCGAGCGCAACGTTTGCTGCACACGAGAACGTGATTGCTGGAAACGTGATTGCTTATGGTGCAACCACTGGCAAGATTTTCTTGCGCGGTATGGTCGGTGAGCGTTGTTGTGTGCGTAACTCAGGCGCAACCGTTGTGGTTGAAGGTTTGGGCGACCACGGATGCGAGTACATGACAGGTGGCCGCACAATCGTGTTGGGCCAAACCGGCCGAAACTTTGCTGCGGGTATGTCTGGTGGCATTGCGTATTTGCTCGATGCAACCACCGACCGTGTGAACCGCGAAATGGTTGACCTCGATCAACTTTTGGTTGAAGATGAAAACTACTTGCAGGAACTGTTGCGTGAATATGAAACCGCAACTGATTCACCAGTTGCAGCTTCTGTACTTGCTGATTGGCAGAATCAGAAGAATCGATTCACAAAAGTTATGCCAAAAGACTACAAACGAGTTTTGCATGCTCAAGCGAAAGCTGAAGCAGAAGGCAGAGATGTACTAGAAGCGATTATGGAGGCGGCTCGTGTCTGATCCACGTGGATTTTTAAAGGCTGATAGAGAACTTCCAAATCGGCGTTCAGTTGAGATTCGTATTCGAGACTGGAAAGAGGTGTATGAGCCTTTCTCACAAGAGAAGCTCAGTACGCAAGCAAATCGTTGTATGAACTGTGGAATTCCGTTTTGCCACAATGGTTGTCCGCTGGGAAACCTAATTCCAGAATGGAACGAACTTGCTGCACAGGGCCGCTGGGAAGATGCCAGCGAAAGATTGCATGCCACAAACAACTTTCCCGAGTTCACTGGTCGGCTTTGTCCAGCGCCTTGCGAAACTGCTTGTGTAGCAGCGATCAACATGGATGCCATCACAATCAAGCAGATTGAAGTCACTATTGCAGATCAAGCTTGGGACCATGGATTAATCAAGCCGCAAACGCCTGCTTCACTTAGTGGTAAAACTGTTGCAGTGATTGGTTCTGGCCCAGCTGGTTTGGCGGTTGCGCAGCAACTTTCTCGCGCTGGTCACACGGTTGCGGTTTACGAACGTGCCGACAAAGTTGGTGGACTATTGCGATACGGAATTCCTGAATTCAAAATGGAAAAACGTCATATTGATCGTCGGGTGGAGCAGATGGAAGCCGAGGGCGTACGTTTTCGGACGGGAGTTTCGGTCGGTATTGATATCACTGCTAAAGATTTGCGAGCCCGCTATGACGCTGTTGTGATTGCAGCTGGTGCAACCGCAGCACGAGATTTACCAATCCCGGGTCGCGATGCATTTGGAGTTCATCAAGCAATGGATTATTTGCCAATGGCGAATCGGCTGGCTTTGGGTGAAATTGAAGAAGCCTGGATTGATGCAAAAGACAAGGATGTCGTCATCATCGGTGGCGGTGACACTGGCGCTGACTGCTTGGGTACTGCAATTCGACAGGGCGCAAAGTCAATTACCCAGATTGAGATTATGCCGCGACCTTCGGACGAACGTCCATCAAGCCAACCATGGCCGACCTACCCAATGACTTACAAAGTCTCTTCGGCACACGAAGAAGGTGGAGAGCGGATTTATTCGATCACCACTGAAGAGTTTTTGAAAGATGAGACTGGCAACCTGAAGGCACTAGTGCTCAGCGAGGTTGAATTCAAAGACGGCAGATTTGTGCCGGTTGAAGGTTCGAAGAAAGAGATTCCAGCTGAGCTCTGCTTTTTAGCGATGGGATTCGTCGGGCCTGAGCAGGGGAGCCTCACTGAACAATTCGGGGTTGAGTTAGACCCGCGTGGAAACATCAATCGAGATACCGAGTTCGCCACCAATGTGCCAGGTGTTTTTGTTGCTGGTGATGCAGGTCGCGGTCAATCTTTGATTGTTTGGGCAATCGCCGAAGGTCGAGCTGCCGCTGCTGCGGTTGATAAATTCCTGATGGGCAACACCCAGTTGCCTGCACCTGTTACTCCAATGACTCGTCAATTATTAGTCTAGAAAAAGCAACATTCAAGGAGCGGTGTGAGCCGCTTCATTTTAGGAAGGTATCCTGCCGCTCATGCGTCGCGCGAAAATAGTTTGTACATTAGGTCCAGCTGCTGAAACCAAAGATCATCTACTAGGGCTTATTGGCGCTGGTATGGATGTCGCTCGGTTAAATCTTTCTCATGGCTCTCACGAGGAGCACCTAGCTCGTTACCAAGCGGTGCGGGATGCTGCTGATGAACTCGGCCGCGGAGTTGGCATCTTGCTGGACTTGCAGGGACCAAAAATCCGTACAGGTCGTTTCAAGAACGGCAAAGAAACTCTCGTAAAGGGCCAGACTTTCGTAATCACGATCGATGACATCGAAGGTGATGCTGATCGAGTTTCAACCACATTCAAAGGTTTACCTGGCGATGTGCGACCTGGTGACATGATTCTGATTGACGATGGTCGAATTTCACTTCGCGCAGAATCAGTAACTGAACGCGATGTCATCACAGTCGTGGTCGAGGCAGGTGTGATTTCAAACAACAAGGGAATCAACCTTCCAGGTGTCGCAGTTTCGGTGCCGGCGATGAGTGAAAAAGATATTGATGATTTACGTTGGGGAATTCGCACAGGTGTTGACATCATTGCGCTTTCTTTTGTGCGTAACGCAGAAGACATCGTTGAAGTTCATAAAATTATGGACGAAGAGGGTCAGCGCCTTCCGGTCATTGCAAAAATTGAGAAACCACAGGCCGTTGAAAACCTGCGGGAGATTGTTGAAGCATTCGATGGCATCATGGTTGCGCGCGGGGATCTCGGTGTGGAATTGCCACTAGAAGAAGTGCCGCTGGTACAGAAACTATGTGTAGCGCTTGCCCGTGAAGCTGGTAAACCAGTAATCGTTGCAACCCAAATGCTGGATTCAATGATTACTGCTAGTCGACCAACTCGAGCAGAAGCCAGCGATGTTGCAAACGCAGTTCTCGATGGCGCAGATGCTTTGATGCTTTCTGGTGAAACCAGTGTTGGTGAGCATCCAGTACTTGTTGTTTCAACAATGGCTCGAATCATTCAGCATGTTGAAAATGAAGCGCTAGATCGACTTCCAGTTTTGCCTGAAGAAACCACCACGAGCACTGCTCGTGCGGTTTCACATGCAGCGACTGTTCTAGCCCAGAGTGTTAATGCTTCATACCTAGTTGCATTCACTGAGACAGGGCTTTCGGCTCGCATGATGTCGCGCTACCGGTCACAGACGAGAATCTTGGCTTTCACAACGCAGCCTCGTACTCGATCACACTTGGCTTTGGTTTGGGGTGTCGAAACATTTTTGGTTGGGCCAGTGAGTCACACTGACGAAATGGTGCAGCAAGTCAATGAGAGTTTGCTTCGGATTAACCGGGCAACGGTCGGCGAAAAGGTAGTTTTGGCAGCTGGTTTGCCACCTGGACAGCCAGGAACTTTGAATGGTCTGCGCGTAATGGTGCTGGGCCGCCCACAAGGTGGCATTTAACCCCTTGTAACTAGACGTTACTCTGCGTAACCTGTCCCTATGGAAGCTGATTACCAAGCAGCCCTCGGGGGCAGGTTGCGTGCTATTCGGGGCCAACAGGGCCTTTCGCTACAGGCGGTTGAAGAAAAGTCTGATGGCCGCTGGAAAGCCGTTGTGGTTGGATCTTATGAACGTGGCGATCGAGCAATTTCGGTTTCAAAATTGGCTGAATTGGCAGATTTTTATGGGGTTCCAGTTGCTCATTTACTTCCCGAATCAGCTGGGGACAACCGAACCGAACGGATTGCGAACCGGTTGGTGCTCTCGCTAGAGCGAATTGGGGAACTCTCGGCACTGCAAGCCGGTCCGTTGTCGCGGTTCGTGACGAACATTCAGGCCCGGCGGGGAGATTACAACGGTCGAGTAATCACCTTGCGCGGTAGCGACCTAGAAACTTTGGCTTTACTTTACGACCGAAGCCCTGCGGCCATGTGGGATCTGCTCCAAGACTGGCAAGTCATTCGAGACTTGAGCAATTAGCCGCTAGAATTCGCTCATCCGTACTCCTTTAACGCTCGTCCAGTGAGGCGAGGAAGGAGGTCGCAGTGTCAACTGCTACCCGAGTGGTGCTCGAAGCCACTGAAATTTCTCGAGCTATTTCACGTATTTCTCATGAGATTGACGAACGCACAAAAGGTGCAGAAGACATCGTCATTCTAGGTATTCCAACTCGGGGAGTTGGTTTAGCTGAACGAGTCGCTGAAAGATTAGGCTCGATTCAAAATCGCACCATTCCAGTAGGCGCAATTGACATCACGATGTATCGCGATGATTTACGCATGCGACCTGCGCGAGCGCTGTTACCAACTTCGATACCAGCAGGTGGCATCGATCAAAAACTAGTTGTACTGGTTGATGATGTTCTGTTCTCTGGTCGAACGATTCGAGCTGCGCTTGATGCGCTTGGTGAAATTGGTAGACCAAGAGCTGTGCAGTTAGCAGTTTTGGTTGATCGTGGTCACCGCGAACTTCCGATTCGGCCAGATTATGTTGGGAAAAACCTACCGACATCACTTGATGAAAAAGTTGTTGTGCAACTTCTTGAAACTGATGGCGTAGACCAGGTCTCTATCGGGGTGGGCGCATGAGACATCTTCTAGATTCAAAAGATTTAAGTTCATCCGAGGCAGTACATATTCTCGATACTGCAGCCGAACTAGCAAAAATCACTGAAGGCCCGGTGAAAAAGCTTCCAACTCTGCGCGGTCGAACAGTAGTTAATCTCTTTTTCGAGGATTCAACACGCACTCGGATTTCGTTTGAAGCTGCAGCCAAACGATTGAGTGCAGACGTCATTAACTTTTCGGCCAAGGGATCCAGCGTCTCCAAGGGCGAGAGCCTCAAGGACACCGCACTCACCTTAAAAGCCATGGGTGCAGATGCGGTTGTGATTCGACATCACGCTAGCGGCGCACCACATCTTTTGGCACATTCCGAATGGCTTGATGCAAACGTCATCAACGCCGGCGATGGCACCCATCAGCATCCCACACAGGCT
>JBIKSQ010000059.1:0-7938 GCA_044348555.1 Candidatus Nanopelagicales bacterium
GCCAAAGGCCAGCAGATTGTGCTTGGCCCTCAACACAGCGAGATTAAGTGGTTGGAACTTGCTGATGCTGAAAGTGTGGACTGGGTAAAGGCCGATCTTGCGCCATTGCGGGCAGCGGTCGCCCGCCTTAGGCGGTTGTAATTGGGCAGGCTTTGAGCGGGTACTCTCCGCGAGTGAATTCTTCAAAAACAGCCTCTCGCTCAGATCTCCGCAACGTCGCCATCATTGCCCACGTTGACCATGGCAAAACCACCTTGGTGGACTCAATGCTCTGGCAATCCGGTGCATTTCGGGCAAATCAAGACGTAGCAGACCGGGTCATGGACTCGATGGACCTTGAACGCGAAAAAGGCATCACCATTTTGGCCAAAAACACGGCCGTTAAATATGTGGGCCCAGCTGCCAACGGCGAAACGGTCATCCTTAACATCATTGACACTCCTGGCCACGCTGACTTTGGTGGCGAGGTGGAACGCGGTCTAGAAATGGTAGATGGCGTGTTGCTCCTAGTTGATGCCTCTGAAGGCCCTTTGCCACAGACTCGCTTCGTTCTTCGTAAGGCTTTGGCTAAGCGGATGCCAGTTGTTTTGGTTATCAACAAAGTCGACCGTCCAGACTCCCGAATCAAAGAGGTAGTTGACGAGACCTACGAACTATTCATGGATTTGATGGACGATAGTTCTGATCAGTCTGTTCTTGATTTTCCAATTATCTACGCAAGCGCGCGGGCAGGTCGAGCATCGAGTAATCGCCCAGAAGATGGCGAGATGCCAGACAGTGAAAACCTGGAACCACTATTCAAAACTTTGCTAGAAGCAATTCCAGCTCCAAAGTACGACCCAAACATGCCGCTGCAGGCTCACGTCACCAACCTTGATGCCTCGCCTTACTTGGGTCGCCTGGCACTTTGCCGAATTCACGCTGGCACTATCACCAAAGGCCAAACAGTTTCGTGGTGTAAGCAAGATGGCACCATTACCAAAGTAAAGGTTGCTGAACTGTTGATGTCCGAAGCACTTGAAAGAGTTTCGGTGGAGAGTGCAGGCCCGGGCGACATCGTTGCGGTTGCGGGTATTTCTGAAATTACTATTGGTGAAACTTTGGCAGATGCTGACAACCCAACCCCACTTCCAGTGATTACGGTTGATGAACCCAGCATTTCGATGACGATTGGCGCTAACACATCACCACTTGCTGGAAAAAGCGGCAACAAACTCACAGCGCGGCTCATTAAAAACCGGTTGGATGCAGAGCTAATCGGTAACGTTTCGTTGCGAGTTTTAGAGACTGCAAGACCAGATGCTTGGGAAGTCCAAGGCCGAGGCGAACTACAACTCGCAATCCTGGTCGAACTAATGCGTCGAGAAGGTTTTGAACTAACAGTTGGAAAACCACAAGTTGTTAAACGTGAAATCAACGGCAAAGTTCATGAGCCTGTCGAACGCCTAACCATCGATGTCCCAGAAGATTTCGTTGGGGCAGTTACGCAATTGCTTGGTTCCCGTAAGGGTCGCATGGAACAGATGGTCAACCATGGAACTGGCTGGGTACGTTTGGAATACCTAGTGCCAGCTCGCGGCCTGATTGGTTTTCGAACTGAGTTTCTAACCGAAACCCGCGGTACCGGCCTCTTGCATCACGTGTTTGAAAGATACGAGCCATGGTTTGGTGAGATTCGTACCCGGCCAAACGGTTCGCTGGTTGCGGATCGAATTGGTCAAGTCACTTCATTTGCTTGCTTCAGCGTTCAAGAACGTGGCAGCTTGTTTATTGGCCCAGGTGCGGATGTTTACGAAGGCATGGTTGTTGGCGAAAATGCTCGTGCCGAGGACATGGATGTAAACATCTGTCGCGAAAAGAAACTTACGAACATCCGATCTGCTACTGCTGATGAGCTAGAGCGCTTGATTCCACCTCGGCTAATGGCTATGGAACAGTGCCTGGAATTCTGCCGCGAAGATGAATGTATTGAGGTCACCCCAGCCATTGTTCGGATCCGGAAGGTCATTTTGGAGAAAACCGAACGCGACCGTTCAAACAAGAAGACCAAAACAAACGGTTAGCAAACCTTTATCGAATATTTATTCGAGAAATCGGCTTTCAGGAGTAACCTCTCCGTAATTGAGAGTGATTTTGGGGGAAATCGCGCGCCCATGGTGCCGAACCCCTATGGGCTGCGCGTATGGTGCGCCCCCTCAATAAGGATTCAATGGAGGTCGTGTGGCACAGCTTGATGCCCTTGAAACTGCTGTAGCAGGTAGAAGTCCAGCCAAATTGGCATGGGACCGGTTCCGGCGAAACAAAGTTTCAATGTTCGCACTTGTGCTCACCGTACTTATTTTCTTTGTTGCCTTCAGCGCACCTCTCATCACAGGCTGGTTTGGGGTTGACCCTTATTCCCGGGATAAGAACGCGATTGACCTTATTAATTTGGGATTGCCTAAAGGCCCTTGGGCTGGCGCTTCATGGGAGCACCCACTTGGAGTTGAACCAGGAACTGGCCGAGATTTGATGGCCCGACTTCTCTACGGTGCCCGTATCTCAATCACGATTGGATTGTTCACATCCATTATCTCGATTTCGATTGGTTTGGTTGCAGGTGTCGTCTCTGGATACTTCCGTGGCCGAGTTGATTCTTCAATTGGTCGGTTGATTGATTTCTTGCTGGCCTTCCCAGCGTTGTTCTTAATCATTGCGCTATCGCGGCCAATGGCTGATCGGCTTCAAGAATTCACTGGAATTGAAAACCGCAACACGGTCATGGTGATGTTGCTGATTATTTTGCTATCAGTTTTAGGTTGGGCATCAATGGCCCGCGTAATTCGAGCTGAAGTGCTTTCCTTGCGAGAGCGCGAGTTTGTGTTAGCGGCGCAGTCACTTGGGGCATCAAATTCACGAATCATTTTCCGCGAGTTGATTCCGTCATTGTGGCCAAAAGCAATCATCTTTCTATCGCTATCGCTTCCTGGGTTCTTGACCACCGAAGCCGTCCTCTCTTTTCTTGGTGTCGGTATTGCGGCGCCAGATCCGACCTGGGGTTTGATGCTTTCAGATGCAGTTACTTATTGGTCGGTCGTTCCGGCTTACTTCTTCTTTCCTGGGTTTTTCCTGGTCACGGTGGTGACAGCATTGAACCTACTAGGAGCTGGTGTTTCGGATGCCTTCGATCCGAAGTATCAAAAGAGTTAAAAAAGTTTCTGGATAGCGCAAGTTATTCAGAGCCTCAGGTGCACAACGGTCGAGTGCATCTGGAATCCGTTTCGGCGGAAATCGACTAGTTCAACCGAACTAGTCGCCAGTAACAACAAGGAGAACAAATGGCACGCAAGTTTGCTGGGCTTAAGCTCAGTGCTGCGCTAGCTGCAACCGCTCTTGTGCTTACCGCTTGCGGTAGCTCAGAGGGTGACGGCGAAGCAACGGCTGGCGGAACTCTGACCTTCCTTACACAGGCAGAACAGACCCTCCACCTAGATCCACAGCGTAACTACACCGGTTTGGACCTCGCGTTTGCAAACACTTACATGCAGCGCACCCTTACCGCTTACAACCCTGCCCCAGGTGAAGCTGGAACCGAGATCATTCCTGACCTCGCAACCGACCTAGGCACACCAAACGCTGATGCAACCGAATGGTCATTCACCCTTCGTGATGGCGGCACATTCGAAGATGGCTCTGCAATCACTTGTGCAGATGTTGCTTATGGTGTTTCACGCATCTTCGCAACCGACATCATCGTTGATGGCCCAACCTACGCAATCACCATGTTGGATATTCCAAAAGCTGAAGATGGTTCTTCTGCTTACAAAGGTCCATACACCGGTGAAGGCCAGGATCTTTACGATTCAGCTGTTACCTGTTCAGAAGACAACAAGACAATCACCTTCAAGCTTGCATTCCCTGTAGCTGACTTCAACTACACCGTGACCTTGTTGGCATTCTCACCAGTTCCTGCAGCACTAGACACCGGCGAGTCATACGATGACAAGCCAGTTTCATCTGGTCCTTACAAGATCCAGGAATACACCAAGGGAACCCAGCTAGTACTAGTTCGCAACGAAGAATGGAGCAAGGATTCCGATCCTTTCCGTAAGGCATTGCCAGATTCAGTTGTAATCAAGTACGCACAGGATCCAGAACTAGTTGACGAAGCTTTGATCAACGGTATTGGTGATGGCGAAACAGCTCTTGGTCTTGACCACGTATTCCCAACCAACCTTGCAACGGTCTTCAATGACCCAGCATTGGAAGATCGTCGACTCAATGAGTTTGATCCGTACGTTCGCTACTTTGCGTTCAACGTATCCAAGCTTCCATGTGTTGAAGTTCGTAAGGCGATTTACTACGCACTTGACCGTGAAGGCCTGTTGGTCATCGGTGGCGGCGAATTGTTCTACGGTACCTACGGCGATGGTCTCATCAAGCCAACAGGTTTGCCTGCTGACTACCAGCCAATCACTGGTTACGAAGACATCCTTCCTGGTGGAAACCCAGAAAAGGCAACTGAGCTACTAGAAGCTGCAAAGACTTCTTGCCCAGATGTTTATGCAAAGGTAACTGGCGAAGGAATCATCATTGACCTTGCCAAGACACCAACAAGTGAGAAGTCCGTAGCTGTTTGGACCGACTCACTTGCTGCAGCAGGCATCAAAGCAACCGCAAATCTGATCGAACCTGGTCAGTACTACGGTGTTGTTTTGAATCCTGATCAGCAGGGTGACCTTTCAAGCGCAGGCTGGGGTCCAGACTGGTTGAACGCTTCAACCGTTGTTCCTGAACTCGTAGCTGACGGTGGCTTCAACCTCTCCCGTAACCAAGACGATCCTGCTTATGCAGACTTCGTTGCGCGTTCGAATGAGGCAAAGCGGACCACCGATCGTGCTGCACAGGGTGCAATCTGGGCTGAACTAAACCAGACCACCATGGACAATGCATGGGTGCTTCCAACCTTCTTCACGAAGACTCAGTACCTATGGGGCTCACGAGTTACAGGCGTTTACATGTGGAACGCTTATGGCTCCCCAAGCTTCAACGACATGGGCGTTGTAGCAGCTGAATAAGGATTAACAAATCCAAAACGGTGGGCTGGCTGAATTCATTCAGTCAGCCCACCACACCTTAGAAATGGAAAACAATGGGATTGTTCATAGTTCGACGGTCGATGTACACGCTCGTCTTGCTTTTGCTGATTAGTTTTGCCGTTTTTACTATCTTTGCATTGTTACCGGTTGATCCGGCCGCATTGACATGTGGTAAAAACTGTACGCCACAATGGATTGAGCAAAATCGAATTCGCTTGGGCTACAACCTTCCTTTTTACGAGCAGTATTGGGAATTTCTAAAGGGAATTTTCATTGGGCGTAATTACGGCTCAGGTAGTGCTGAATTTTCCTGCCAAGCTCCTGCGCTGGGTTACTCATTCGCAAAGGGCGAATGTGTGACGACCTTGGTTGCAGATGCATTACCAGCAACCTTCTACTTGGCGGTTGGCGCTGTAACTCTCTGGGTTGGTACTGGCATCATGCTCGGTATCTGGGCAGCTCGCCGGCGCGGCGGTTTTGCCGATAACTCAATCAACGTGCTAACCGTGGTTGCAACATCACTTCCAACATTTCTTACTGGTCAGATTTTGCTAATCCTCATGGTTTCTCGTTTTCGACTGCTTCCTTACCCCGAGTATGTGACTCCGTTTGAAGATCCGGTGCAGTTCCTGCAAACCATGATTTTGCCGTGGATCACTTTGGCTTTGCCAGGGCTTGCAATTTACGCAAAGCTCACTCGCGGTGCGGTACTAGACACTGGTTCTGAAGATTACGTTCGAACAGCTCGTGCCAAGGGATTGTCCGAACGGGTAATTCTGCGCAAGCACACCTTGCGTCCAGCTCTCTCACCACTTTCAACTTTGGCGGCGATGGACTTTGCGTTCATGCTGGGTGGAGCAATCATCACCGAAAAGATTTTTAGTATTCCTGGAATTGGCAGGTTGGCCATTCGAGCCGTAGTAGATGTGGATTTACCTTTGATTGTTGGAACCACGTTGATTGCCGCATTTATCATCGTTGTTATGAACCTGATTGTTGATGTGCTTTATGCAGTAATCGACCCACGGGTGCGTGTCTGATGAGTTTTCTAGAAGTTAAAGACTTGCGAGTTGGTTTTCCAACTGATGATGGTTTAGTCCAAGCAGTTGACGGGGTTTCATTCTCGGTCGAACGAGGACGAACGCTCGGAATCGTGGGAGAGTCTGGCTCGGGTAAGTCCGTAACAAGTCTTGCCGTGATGGGTCTGCTCAATCGGCGCCGCACGAAAATTACTGGCGAGGTTTTAGTCGGTGGCGATGAGTTGATTTCAGCTGCAGATGAGACAGTACGGAAACACCGTGGCAGTGACATGGCGATGATTTTTCAAGACCCTATGTCTTCGCTGCATCCTTTCTTCTCGATTGGTGATCAAGTAGCTGAGGCTTATCTAGTTCACAATCAAGTTTCAAAGCAAAATGCTTGGGATAAAGCTGTGCAGATGCTGGACCGCGTCGGTATCCCAGAAGCAGGAAAGCGCGCAAAAGATTTCCCACATCAATTCTCCGGTGGTATGCGCCAGCGAGCAATGATTGCAATGGCTCTAGTAAACAATCCAGCACTGTTGATTGCAGATGAACCAACAACCGCGCTTGATGTAACTGTGCAGGCGCAAATCTTGGCGTTGATTGCAGATGTGCAAAAGGAATTTAACTCGGCTGTCATCATCATCACGCACGACTTAGGTGTGGTTGCAGACGTTGCAGACGATGTGATGGTGATGTACGCAGGTCGAGTGGTTGAACGTGGCAGCGTGCACGATATTTTCTATCGTCCAGAAATGCCGTACACCGTCGGTCTGCTTGGTTCAGCCCCACGGATGGATATTGTCTCTGAGCGACTCATTCCGATTCAAGGCCAGCCACCATCCTTGCTGCGTCTTCCAGCGGGATGTGCTTTTGCACCGCGATGTTTTGCTAAGGATCTTGTGAAGGGTGGCCAGTGCGAAACTTCAATGCCAGATCTGCTCGTGAGCACGCCTGGTCACGATGTTCGCTGTCACCTCGCATCAGCCGAGCGAAAAGATGTTGCCCGTGATCGCTTGTCAGGAGCATCTTCATGACCGAACCTATTTTGCAAGTAAATGATTTACAGATGTACTTCCCAGTTATTAAACAAGGTCTACGCAATGTGAAAACTGGCGATGTAAAAGCTGTTGATGGAATTAGTTTCACTTTAAGTCAGGGTGAGACACTTGGTTTAGTGGGCGAATCTGGTTGCGGTAAGTCGACTGCAGGTAGAGCAGTTTTGCGTTTGCTTGAGCCAACTGGCGGTCAAGTGCTTTTCGAAGGCAACGACATCACGCACATGAAACGCAAAGAATTGCGTCCAATGCGCCGCCGCATGCAGATGATCTTCCAGGATCCTTATTCATCATTGAATCCGCGGCACACAGTTGGCACGATTATCAGTGCGCCCTTTGTGATTCAGGGCGAGACACCACAAGGTGGAATCAAACTGGCAGTGCAAGAGTTGATGGAACGAGTAGGGCTCAATCCTGAGCATTACAACCGCTACCCAGGAGATTTCTCTGGTGGTCAACGGCAGCGCATCGGTGTCGCAAGAGCGATTGCACTACAGCCATCATTTATTGTTCTAGATGAACCGGTGTCAGCGCTTGATGTTTCGATTCAGGCGCAGGTTGTAAACCTCTTAGATGATCTACAAAAAGATTTCAACATGGCTTACTTGTTTGTTGCGCATGACTTATCTGTTGTGCGACACATTTCTGATCGAGTCGCTGTTATGTACCTCGGGCAAATCATGGAATTGGCAAGTCGGGACACGCTTTACGATGTGGCGCAACATCCATACACGCAAGCACTGCTCTCAGCTGTTCCAGTTCCAGACCCAATTGCTGAAC
>JBIKSQ010000060.1:0-7878 GCA_044348555.1 Candidatus Nanopelagicales bacterium
TGCCTTTTATGTCGGTGGTTTCATTGGGAAGAATGATGACCTATCCGGCATAGTTCTCCGAAACGTTGTTGCAACTGGCCATGTCACTCTTGCTGAGTCGATTAGTAGTTCTGGTGCCTTGTTTGGTAATACTGGAGCTTTCCACCTGAGCAATGTGATCAGCTCAATCGAGCTCAGACCAAATGGTGCTACTGAAGCAATTGGCTACCTGTACGGTTCTTTAGACGATGGGACAGTAGAACAAGAAGCACTGATGTTGGCTAGGTCCCATTTACACAACGCATTCTTTAACAAACAGTTGAGCGGTGCTGAAGCGCAAACCGAAACGGGTTTCAATGGTCGCAAAGCAAAGGTTTTGAAATCCTCATCATTCCTGAATGCAAACGGTTTTAATCTTGACAAGGTATTCGACCACTCTGAAGGTCAGTTCCCAGTAGTGAAGATCAGTGCTCCAATGTCCGCCGGAAATGTTTCTCAAAGTGGTCAGTCAAACAACGACACCAGCATTTCCTTCGGACTACGCCTGAGCGATGGATCACGAAACTTCTTCGTGAACCTTCGCAACGAGTATGCACGAAAGACTGCCAGCTTGGTTGTTGTTCGCAACGGTAAAGTTGTGAGTACGATAAACAGCCAGGTTACCAACGCTGTTGGTAACTGGTTCGTGAACTCAAAGGCTGCCATCAAGAGCGGTGATGTGCTTCGAGTGACAATCGGCAAGAAGGAAATTTCACGTCTTGTTGTGAAGTAACCTCAACTCAAATAAGTGTGGGTCATTGCTAAAGCAATGGCCCACATTTTTTGTTTAGCTGCGTTTTCCATTGAAGTAAGTGTGCATTTTTGAATCCCAGGTTTCTCGAATGAGTGCAATCTCCGGTCCATCGCTTGATAACGGGAACATACTTCCTTGAATCTGCCCCCCAAGCATTGAAAGTTCCCCTAAAGCCTTTACGTTCCGCTGCACGTGTTCGATAACACCAGCCGGTGATTCATACTCTTCCAGGACAACACATGAGCGATTATCAATTGTGAAGAACATTTCGTAACGAAGTACGCAGTCCATTTCCGTGACACTATCTAGCATCTCCTCAGCAACCTGCTTGAATCGATCTAAGTTATCCGGTGCAATATCTGGGAAAACGGCTACAGCCATCAAATTCTGCATATTTCTCCTTGTGAATTGGTTATCCCATAGATAGGTTTTTCTTGTGTCAGGACTTCAACCTAATAGTAAAAGAACGATAACTGGGCATAAAGCAGTCAGGGAAGCTTTGCGTGATACTTCGACGTATTCATCAGACCTTCAGGGAGATGCGGACGTTCGCGACTACCGGCAATTGCCGCTTGAGGTTGATCCTCCGAGACATCATTTATTCCGGTCAGCTCTCTCTTCTTACTTTGTAAAGCCTGCAATTGAGCAGCATGCTGATGCATTTAAAGTCAATTCCGAACGACTGCTGAAGGAATATTTCGAAGGTGAGCCAGAAGAAGTAGTAAGTGAGTTGGCCTTACCACTAGTCATGGAAAATCTCGGAGCGATCTATAACCGTCCCCAGGATGTAGCGGAGTGGGTTTCTTGGGGGCCAGATGTTTGGACTGCAGAGTCTGAACACAGAGACGGAGCCGTCTTGCACAGATACATAGACAAGATTTACGAAGAAGCCTTGAGTGCAGAACACGATGATATTTGGAACGCCATCGCGCACATGGAGATTGATGGTAAGCAAGTTTCACCAATCGAATTTCGAGGAATTGTTGGAGTGCTTTTGGCTGGCGGTAGGGATACCGTTGTAAAACTTTTGACTGGAATGCTCTGGCATTTTGCACACACTGACGACTTGAATCGAATTCGATCTGGAGAAATGGAAATAAATCCGGCAATTCAAGAATTTCTTAGATTTCTGAGCCCTTTGCCAGTAATGAATAGAACTACTGTTCCAGAGACCGGTGCAGTTGACTTACCAGCTAATAGATATGTAGCAATGAGTTTCATTTCTGGTAATTTTGATGAGACAGTTTTTGAAGATCCATTCATTGTAAAACTTGATAGAACACGTAACCCACATTTAAGTTTTGGTTTTGGTCCACATACTTGTTTAGGTAATCACATTGCCGAAGTAGAGGCACGCGTTTTCCTCGAGACTCTGCGCGATTCGTCCTTCAACTTAAAAGCAAAGAACGAACTAATCAAATTTAATGAAGTGCCTTATGAAAAAGTACCTGACCAGTTCCAGTCCTTGCGGTTGATATCAGACTAAAACCCTCGGTACGCGATCACAGAAGTGATTTGGTCAGCTGAATCGAATGTAACGACATCGACAATGCCAAGGATGAGCCCGTTTACAGTTACCTCAATCTCTGCCGCACCACTGAGCTCGGAAAGATAAATGTTTTTGATAGAAATGTGGAGAGTTTCAGCCTCATCAAAATTCTTTGTGAATTCGATAATGGCCGCCTCTTTACCAGCTACTTCATAGTTCCAATCTCGAAGCACAATATCTTCAGAAAACATATCTGATATCGCGTTGATGTCCTTGGCCGCGTAGAGCTCAATAAATCTGCGTGTTAGTTTCTCTATTTTTTGCATTAGCTCAGACCCAACTTATCTTCAATGCTCACAATCTTTACCCGATCATCAAACATCCGGTCATCACGACTTGGTGCAACTCCTGGAACAACCTTCCAAGAACCAACAGACTTATTGATGCCATTAACAATTTCAAAAAAGGTGCTATTTCGATTGCTGTTCACTAGATAGAGGCCGCTTGGGTGACCTGTAGCTAAGTCAAACAAGGCTTGTGCTGTGTCTTCCATATATGAACAAGAGGGATACCAACTTTCGCTAGCCTCAATTTGCCCATTTTCAGCCATGGTGCGCGTCAGGAAGTCGAACATGTTGTTTGACCCGGCCGCACGGCCAATCTGCCAACCCAACCTTGCTATCAGTACATCTGGGTTAGCGGCCACCACCCGTGCTTCACAATCTCGCTTATATTTGCCGTAATTATCTTCAGCATTTGGTGTGCTTTCGACTGTGTAAGGGCCACTACCCTGTTCTGAGAAGACACTCACAGTGCTGGTGAAGAGAAATCGGATTCCTTGATCACCACAAATTCGAGCTGAACTCTCGGCCCATTCGGCTGGGCCGGTCGCTAAATGCAGAAAAAAGTCAGGGTTCTCTTGCTTTAGAAAAGCTGAGATGCTTGCATCATTATGTATATCAATCTTGGTGCGATCGAACGTTACAACCTCAACGCCTTGTTTACTGAAAAAGGCGGCCACGTTCGGTGCTACCGCACCATTCATACCTGTAATAACGGCTTTCATGTTCACACCTCCACGCAGTTTTGGAACTTATTCTTGGGTTGAACTCTCGCCTGATTCAAGTTCGCCAAGCTCTGCAAACTTCGCAGTCATTGTGGGATTGTTTTTTGTAAGCCTTTTGATTGTTACATCTTGAGCTTTGTCGTTGGCCAAACGCAAGTTTCTTTCAGATCCTAGAAGTTCCGATTTGGTTTTCTCTAGAGCCTTGATGGCTTTATCGATTTCATCAATTGCATTTTCAAACTTTTTGGATGCAAGTTCATAATTTTTTGAAAATCCACTTTTAAAGCTATTCAGGTCCTGCTCAAAGTTTGTGATGTCCAGGTTCTGATGCTTGATCGCCTCGAGTTCAAGTTTGTACCCAACCGAATTGAGAGCCGCGTTACGAAGAAGCGTGATGATTGGAATGAAAAACTGTGGACGCACCACATACATCTTTGGGTAACGATGAGACATATCAACAATGCCAGAGTTATATAGATCGCTGTCAGCTTCCAACAAAGAGACTAAGACTGCATACTCGCAGCCTTTAGCATTTCGATCTTTATCCAGTTCTTTGAGGAAATCCTCATTCTTTTTCTTTGTAGCTGTTGTATCAGCTTCATTTTTCATCTCAAACATGATGGAGATGAATTCCACATCATTCTGAGACTCTTTGAAGATGTAGTCGCCTTTACTACCTTCAACAACCGCATTGTCTTTTTCGAAATGAGCATTTGGGAAACCAGTCGAGCGAATCTTGTTGAATTCGTTTTCGCAGTGTTGCTCTAGCGACTCTCCAACCATCTTGGTCGATAGTGCCGCACGCATCTGCTGCATCCGCACAATGGTGTCGTCACGATCTTTAATCTGAGTTTCGTATTTTTCTTTCAGCGTAACTTCAAGCATTTGGCGTTCGGTTTCTTTGAGTGTGAGATCCTGCTTTAGTGAATCTCGCTCTTTTTCAATCTCCTTAAGTGATTCACTCAACGCTAGCTGCTTTTCTAGGTCAGCCTTACCTATTTCGGCATTCAGTCTAAGAATTGCTGCATCTTTTTCGGCGGCTTCATTGCGGAGTTTTTCAACCTCTGCGGCCGCTTCCTCTTTAAGATGACTGGTCAACCTTGCTTCAGCCAATTCGATGGCTGTGCGCTTCTCTTTTTCTGCCGCATCCAGCTTCTCACGTATTTCCCGCTCAAAAGCCTCATTTCGCACCTGGCTCAGAATGTCTGCATAACCAGCCTCGTCAATCTTGAAGGCTTTACTGCAATGCGGACATTTGATTTCATTCATCTTTTCTCCCCAGGGAACCAGATTTCGGGTGCGGATTGCTCATTTCCAATTGTTGCAGGAAATGATGACATTCAGACTCTGATCGGGGAGGATTCTTTTGAGGGTCTGTGCCGAGAAGTTGAAGTCTTTAACCTGGGGAATTACCTCCAAAGCCTGTTCCACCTCTATATGGCTGTTTCATCCAATCATCGTTGATTTCAATCCTTCCTAGAACGGTGAGGCCATCTCCGGCGTAAACAATCAGGATGGATCCACCTGCAACACCTTCACCAGTCAGTGGCTCTCTGGGATACATCAGAGCTTCGTATTCAATCCATCCGTTTTTACCCAAAATGGTTTCTGCTGGTATCAAATTTGGAATCTGTTCATTGCCGGGTATTCCGAGAGTTCTACCGTCATCCAAGACTCCAACTCTAGAGTTCAAATCGCTGGTGTAAACCGCATACAACCTCCAGTGCGTACCTTTCTCAACATCAATATGAAGTCCGCTTCTTGGGTCAAATACTTCTAGATTCTGCGCATTGTTTGGATCTAAGTAATTAGTCAAAGGTAATGAACCACGTTCAACTTTGACATTCCCATCATCGGGTCCCATTACAGAACCAGCCGGGCTAGCACATTTACTCCCATTCAAACATGCAATTTCAAAGCGCAAGTAACGAGCATTCTCTGGGGCATCAGATAGCGGTACGAATGCTGGCCCAACTCCGTTCACGATTAGAGGCGCCGACAATGGTGTGGCTGCAATCTCATCAGCAAATCGCAGGCCTGCCACAGCAACAGTGCTAAGACTTAACAGTGCCAAAACAGAACTAGCAACAACTAAGCGTCTAAATGTGTATTTTTTCTTTGCTAAAGGTAACTGGGTTAGTTCTCTTCGCAATGCAGAAGTGAATACTGGGTCCATTATTTGATTCATTACATTTTCTCCTGTGCTCATGTTTCGAGTGCGTAAAAGGCTGGGTGGGAAATTTCTATTTTGGAAAGTTTGCGACGAATTCGTTGCCATCGTGATCTTGCAGCTTGCTCGGATATACCCAGTATTTCGGCTGCTACACGAAGCGAGTAGTCATTGAAGGCAACCAAAGCAAGAAGCTGCTGATCTAACTTTGACATCGATTTGATTGTTGTTGACAGAAGTGGATCAAGGTCTAAATCACCGCGACTTAGTGCAGTCTCCTCTGCACCTTCAACTGTAGGTTCTTCTCGCGGCAGTTTCGATATGAATAACCGATGGCGGCGGAGACTACGCCTGAGATTTAGCGAACAGTTTGTCGCAGTTACCAGTAGCCAAGGTGCAATAGATCCCTCAACCACCCTGACATCTAACCTCCTGCGCCAAAGTTCAAGAAATGCAGCTGCAACAACATCCTCAGCGTCATGCCGATTCGAAGTCAACCTCAACGCATGGCCAAAAACCCGTGGATGGTGTTTGTCAAACAAGATAGCGAAGGATTCTCCATCTCCCTCTATGGCTCGTTGCCAAATTTCATCGTCTTTTATTTCGCTCATACCCACTAATGTCCACGGGCCCTGTTTATGCGTCACTGTGCTGAGTGTGGCGGAAAACCGTGAAGAAGTTATCAATGTATCGGGAGCAGATGTCAGATTACCCAAAACATGATGGGTTAGTTCCTTTAGTTTCCTTATTAGGCCTTTCCTGGACCATATTCGCTATTTCTCAGCGATCAGAGCATCCCGTTCAGCGATCAGAGCTTCCTGTTCTGCAATCAGCTCATCTCGCCTCACAATGACAGCTTGCAACCTATTGGACTGGAGGTAATTGTCGAAGGCATTTTCTTTAAATTGAGTTTCTACCTGCTTTAGAAATGCTGCTAATTGATCAGGTTCTCGTGTGAGGTTGTACCAATGCTGTACTAAGTCTGTTCGACTAAGAAGGTCTCTTTGTTCATTCGTATGCATTAGCTTGATTGTGGTTGTGAAGGGAGACGTGAAGGTAGTCACGTCTGGATTTGCGAAAAACTTCGCCCACATAAACAAATCAGTCCAAATTTCTGGGGGACCAGCATCCCAACCTACTTTGAGTGAAAGATAGGACTTGATGGTGTGGCTGGCGCCAGTTAGAGAGATTGTGTTTCGTGGCGGTTCTAGTGTGTGCCAATCCCGAATTCTCTGAGATTCAATTCCGGACGGTAGGAAAAAGAAAGTCCCATCAGGATTAACAAAAGTTGGCCTTGGGTGCACAAAGTCAAACTCTTCAAGATGTTTAGCCATTACCTCGAGATGATTAGGCATGTAGATATCGTCGTCGCAGAGATACGAGATGAAATCTGCATCACTTGACCTAATGACTTCGTCTCGGTACTTCTCTCCCCGGTTCTTTAACTTCGACTTATCCAAGAATTCAATTACAGCATGGTTGCGCGATAATTCCCCAGCTACGTCTCGCACTTCTGGTGTTGCTCCGTCACCAATGATTGTTATTCGATGTGGTGCAAGTGTTTGATTTATGGCACTTAGTGCAGTCACGGCCAAAGTGTCGTGCGCCGAGTGGGTGGGAATGATTACGTGTGCTTTGCTGTTGGAGTTCAATTTTGTAAGCCTCACTGTGGTGTGATCTCAGATTCTTCACCCATGACCACTATGTCTAAATCTTCAACACTTTGGTTTTGCACACTCTTTATTGAGGTGGAAACCGTGCTTGCGTGATTATGTGTAGGAATTATGACAAGGGTTGTCCGTGAAAGCTCGCCTAGATTTGCAAAACCTTGCGACACAACTCAGCCGCGTAATTGATTAGGGAAGTAGCTTGCAACATCAACCGGGATTTCTTTAGTGTCCAATGGAAGCAACAACCGATCAGGTTTTGCGTGGTCGTAAACTTCGGTTGGATGATTAATCAAAAAAGCTTCGTGCTCTCCGAGGCAAATGTTCATGTGCCAAACGCCCATCGGAATTCGGAGTTGGCGTGTGCCTTCAGGTGTGAGAAAAACTTTCTGTACCAAACCGTGGGTTGGAGAGTCGACACGTGCGTCGTAAAGAATGGTTAGAACTTCTCCAGATATAAGTGTGTACCGATCGTCTTTATGCTCATGCAGCCCCCAACCTTTAGTTTGGTTTGGACGCACAGTGAAGGTGTAGCAATAGACGACTGGCTTATCCCAGTGATCAGTAGGGCCCGGATAAACCTCAAAAACGCGCCCACGATGGTCAACATGATTGACTGGAGCATTTGTTGAAACTCCATCAATCTGGGTAGCGAGCAACTTGCCGGCAGATGTCACAGTCGCAACATCCCGCTTAGCCTCAATAACGCTAGGG
>JBIKSQ010000061.1:0-7779 GCA_044348555.1 Candidatus Nanopelagicales bacterium
ATTCTGGCTGATGAAACTGCAGATGCTGCTTTGGTTGCAGCTGATTTGATTAGTCAAGCAGAGCACGATGTGATTGCCGCAAGTGTTCTCGTGACAACTTCTTTCGAACTAGCTGAGGCGGTCACAAACGAATTAACCAAACAGGTTGCGACCACCAAACATAAAGCGCGCGTGACTGAAGCTTTAAGTGGTCAGCAGTCGGGAATTATTCTGGTGAGAGATCTGCAGCACGGCATTGACGTGGTTAACGCATATGCAGCAGAACACCTTGAGATTCACACCGCGAATGCGGCCGAAGTTGCAATGCGCATAAATTGTGCAGGTGCGATTTTCGTTGGGAACTATTCACCGGTTTCACTGGGGGATTACATGGCTGGCTCAAACCACGTGTTGCCAACTGGCGGTTGCGCCTGTCACTCATCGGGCTTAAGTGTGCAAACATTCTTAAGAGGTATTCACATCGTTGAATACGACAAAGCAGCGTTAGCTGAAGCAATGCCTTTCGTGATTGCGCTTTCTACTGCTGAAGATTTGCCTGGCCACGGCGATGCCGTCAAGATTCGATTCGCAGGGGAGTAGGAAATCTCATGGTGCTCCCACTGCGCGCGGAATTATTAGGTCTTAAACCTTATGGTGCACCACAAATAGATGTGCCAATCAAACTCAACACGAATGAGAATCCCTTTTCGCCTCCGGCTGAATTGGTAGCAGCAATCGCTCTAGAGGTGGCAGCAGTTTCTAGTTCGCTGAACCGCTACCCCGATCGGGATGCGGTTGAACTGCGCACGAATCTTGCGGAGTATCTCTCGTTGGAGACTTCTGTAAAACTGCAAACGAATCAAGTCTGGGCAGCAAACGGTTCGAACGAAATCATGCTTCAGATTCTGCAGGCATTCGGTGGCCCAGATCGCACGGCGTTGACATTTAATCCGACGTATTCGATGTATGAAGAGTATGCGCGAGATACAAACACCAAGTTTGTTTCAGTTAGTCGCAAGCCAGATTTCTCACTCGATATAGATCTGGTTGCTGCCGCTTTAACTGAACACAAACCGAGTGTCGTTTTCTTCGCTAGCCCCAACAATCCGACTGGCACTTCGATGGATTTGAAAATTGTCGAACATGTTTTGGCAAACTTTCCTGACACTGTTGTGGTTGTTGATGAAGCGTATGCCGAGTTCAGACGCGTTGGAGTAGCAAGCGCAGTGACACTGTTGCATTCGAGTGAGAACTTGGTGGTCACCCGAACCATGAGTAAAGCTTTTGCTTTTGCTGGTGTTCGGCTTGGATATCTGGCAGCAAGTCCAGCCCTGATTGAACATTTAATGCTGGTTCGATTGCCGTATCACCTCTCCACAGTCACCCAGATTGTTGCAAAAACTGCGTTGCGTTTTGCTAAGGAATTGCAGGCTGATCTAGATGTGATTCGGCAAGAACGGGATGATTTAGTGAATTGGTTTGCCCAAAACGGTTATAAGGCAGCTGAAAGTGACGCAAACTTTGTATTGTTCGGCAAGTTCGCCGATCGGCATGCAGTGTGGCAAGCCCTGGTTGAACGTGGAATCCTGATTCGTGAAGTGGGTCCAGCTGGCTGGCTTCGGGTCACAATTGGTTCTCCTGGCGAGATGCAGAGTTTTAAAACCGCCCTAACTCAATTGAAAGCAGAGAAATCATGAGTCGTTTTGCAAAAGTTGAACGGAAAACACACGAAAGCAGTGTCCTAATTGAACTTGAGCTGGATGGAGAAGGCCATTGCGACATCGACACTGGCGTTCCATTTTTCGATCACATGCTGAACCAGCTAGGTAAGCACGGTGGTTTTAATCTCAAGGTAAAGACCGTCGGAGATATCCACATCGATTCACACCACACAGTGGAAGACACCGCGATTGCTTTTGGTCAGGCTCTCAAGCAGGCGCTGGGCGACAAAGTCGGTATCTCTAGATTTGGCGATGCCACTGTGCCACTTGATGAGGCGTGCGCTCAGGCGGTTGTTGATGTTTCAGGTCGGCCTTATGTGGTCCACGAAGAGCCCGACATGGTCGGCGTAATCGGTACTTACGACACTACTTTGACACGTCACGTTTTTGAAAGCATTGTTTCTAGTGCGCAAATCGCATTACATGTTCGGGTGATAAGCGGCCGCAACGCGCATCACATTGTTGAATGTCAGTTCAAAGCTTTGGCTCGGGCTTTGCGCTCAGCAGTTGCTCTAGATCCACGCATCAAAGGTGTTCCATCAACCAAGGGTGTGCTCGGCGACTAATGTCCGAAACCAAAGTTGTAGTTTTAGATTACGGTTCCGGAAACGTTCGCTCAGCTGTTAGAGCTCTCGAACATGCAGGTGCAAAAGTAGAACTCACCGCTGATTTTGATACAGCGCTGAATGCCGATGGTTTGGTTGTTCCTGGAGTTGGCGCATTCGCTGCGTGTATGCAGGGTCTTGATGCGGTTCGCGGTTCTATGTTGGTTGGTCGACGCTTAGCTGGGGGACGACCAGTTCTTGGAATCTGTGTTGGTTTTCAAGTGTTGTTTGAACGCGGTGTTGAACATGGCGTTGATACAGCGGGCATGGCCGAATGGCCAGGAGTAGTTGAAGCGTTAGATGCGCCGGTGCTACCGCATATGGGCTGGAACACCATCGAGGTTGGACCGGGTTCGAAATTGTTTAAAGATATCGAGCAGGAACAGTTTTACTTTGTTCACTCATACGCAGTGAAAAAATGGGAGATGCCAGCAAACAGTGAGCACACACTCGCACCGCTTGTTTCCTGGTCCACACATGGTGAAAAGTTTGTTGCAGCTATCGAAAATGGACCACTGGTTGCTACGCAGTTTCATCCAGAAAAAAGTGGCGATGCTGGATTACATTTATTAAGAACTTGGGTCGAAGGGTTGAGTTAATGACAAAAAGATTAGAACTCCTGCCAGCAGTTGATGTTGCTGATGGCCAAGCGGTTCGACTTGTACAAGGCGAGGCAGGAAGTGAAACTTCCTATGGAAGCCCGATTGATGCTGCGCTTGCTTGGCAGTCAGCTGGAGCCGAGTGGGTGCACCTGGTTGATCTAGATGCTGCATTTGGGCGTGGTTCTAACCGGGAGTTGTTGGTTGAAGTTATCGGTCGACTTGATGTAAAAGTCGAACTCAGTGGTGGAATTCGTGATGACGCATCGTTGAAAGCCGCGATGGAATCTGGCTGCACCCGAGTCAACCTTGGTACAGCTGCTCTAGAGAATCCCGAGTGGTGCGCCCGCGCAATCGCTGAATATGGCGATCGGATTGCGGTTGGTTTGGATGTTCGTGGCACAACGCTCGCAGCTCGAGGCTGGACCCAAGAAGGTGGAGACATCTGGGAAGTGCTTGAGCGACTAGAAGCCGATGGCTGCCCACGCTATGTGGTTACCGATGTCACGAAGGACGGCACTCTCAAAGGCCCAAATCTTGAACTACTAGAAGAAATGTGTGCTCGTACAAAAAAGCCAGTGGTGGCTAGTGGCGGTGTTTCATCGCTGGAAGATTTGCGCGCAATCGCAAGTTTGACTGGTATCGGTGTTGAAGGTGCGATTGTTGGTAAAGCGCTTTACGCCGGTGCTTTCACACTCGAAGATGCGCTTGCTCTAATGGAGGAAATCGCTCGATGACATTGTCAGTTCGCGTTATTCCCTGCCTGGATGTTGATGCCGGCCGGGTAGTGAAAGGCGTGAACTTTCAGGACTTACGAGATGCGGGAGATCCAGTCGAACTTGCGGCGCGCTACAACGCTGAAGGTGCAGATGAGTTGGTGTTCTTAGACATCACTGCATCGAGTGGCAATCGCGAAACCACATACGAAATTGTTCGACGCACAGCAGAACAGATTTTTATTCCACTAACTGTTGGTGGCGGTGTTCGAACTGTTGATGACATCGACAAGTTGTTGCGAAATGGCGCAGACAAAGTTGGGATTAATACAGCTGCGATTGCGCGACCCGAGTTTCTTAAAGAAGGTGCCGAACGCTTTGGTGCCCAATGCATCGTGTTATCGATTGATGCTCGTCGCACGCAGGGTGACACTTCAACCAGCTCAGGTTTCGAGGTAACTACACATGGTGGTCGTCAGGGAACTGGAATTGATGCGGTGGCTTGGGCAATTCAGGCGGCTGAACTTGGGGCTGGTGAAATCTTGCTCAACTCGATGGATGCAGATGGTACGAAGGACGGCTACGACCTCGAGTTGATCAAACTGGTGCGAGCAGCAGTCAACATTCCGATTATTGCAAGCGGTGGCGCTGGCAAATCTGAAGATTTTCCTCCTGCGGTTGCAGCTGGTGCCGATGCCTTACTTGCTGCAAGCGTTTTTCATTTTGGAACCCTGAAAATCAGTGATGTCAAAGCGGAATTGCAGTCCGCTGGATACCCGATTCGGTAACGGGCAGAATTACGCCATGAACTCATTCATTGATCGAGTCCGATTCAACTCGGATGGACTCGTGCCGGTCGTCACTCAGTCTGCTATCTCAGGCAAAGTTTTGATGCTGGCGTGGATGAATCAGGATGCTTTAACCCAGACTCTTGAATCTGGCCAAGCCGTTTATTTCTCCCGATCACGCAACGAAATCTGGACTAAGGGCCTGACCTCTGGAAACACTCAGGCGGTCAAAGAAATTCGCTTAGATTGTGACGCCGATGCCGTGCTGCTCTCGGTCGAAGAAGCTGGTCCAGCTTGTCACACTGAGGATGAGTCTTGTTTCGATGCTGATTTGCTAAAGAGGTTCGAGTAATGAACCTCGAATACAAACTTGATGGGGTTGTTCGCCCCACGCTCGCCGAATTTCAGGAGTTAGCAAAAACTCGAAGAGTTATTCCAGTGGCAAAGCGGGTGTTAGCTGATGGCGAAACTCCGGTTGGGCTTTATCGAAAACTCGCTGGTGAAAGAGCCGGAACGTTTCTTCTTGAATCGGCTGAACACGGACGCTCTTGGTCACGGTATTCATTTGTCGGTGTAAACGCACGCGCAATGTTGACTAGTGAAAATGGTGTCACACGGTGGTTGGGTGATAAGCCAGTAGGTATTCCAGAAAACGAGAATCCACTGGAGACTTTGCGGGAAACGATTGCGGCACTTCATACCGATCCACTTTCTGGTTTGCCACCGCTAACTAGTGGCATGGTCGGCTTGATTTCATACGACGCAGTTCGGCGCTGGGAGCGAATTCCAGAAACTGCCAAAGATGAATTAGAAATCCCAGAAATCGCAATGCTGCTCGCCACCGATTTAGCAGTGCTGGATCACTGGGATGGTTCGGTTTGGTTGATTGCTAACGCAATCAACTTCGATGCCACTGATGCTCGGGTAGAAGATGCATACGCAGATGCACTTACACGAATTGCGGAAATGCAAACCAATCTGCTGCAGCCCGCTCCGGCTTCTGCTTTGGTTTGGCAAACAAATGTTGAACCTAAATTTACTCACCGAACCAAAGCAGACGACTACCTCGCAGGTGTGGAGAAATGCAAAGAATATGTTCGAGCCGGTGATGCGTTTCAGATTGTTTTGTCCCAGCGTTTTGATACGGATGTAACTGCATCAGCTTTAGATGTCTATCGTGTCTTGCGAGTCCAAAACCCAAGTCCGTATATGTATTTGTTTAGATTTCCCAAGGATTCGCTAGCTGCAGATGCTGAAGTAGCGTTTGATGTTGTGGGCAGTAGCCCTGAAGCTCTAGTTAAGCTCACAAAAGGTCGGGCAATGTTGCATCCGATTGCAGGAACCCGCGGACGCGGCGAAACCACCGAGGCAGACAACGCCTTGGCAGCTGATTTGATGCAGGACTTGAAAGAACGCGCAGAGCATTTGATGCTGGTTGATCTTGGGCGAAACGATCTAGGTCGAGTTTGTAAGAGTGGCACTGTTGATGTGACGGACTTCATGTCAATCGAGCGCTACTCGCATGTGATGCATATCGTTTCAACCGTTGAGGGCGATCTCGCTAGCGATAAGACTGCGTATGACTTGTTAGCTGCAACTTTTCCAGCAGGAACGCTGTCAGGAGCGCCAAAACCTCGAGCGATGGAAATCATTGAAGAACTCGAGGGAATCCGCCGCGGTGTTTACGGTGGAATTGTTGGTTACCTAGATTTTGCTGGAGATATGGATACAGCGATTGCAATTCGCACAGCGGTTATCCGTAACGGCAAAGCGCATGTGCAGGCAGGTGCTGGAATTGTGGCTGACAGTGTGGCTGCTGCTGAACATCAGGAATGTCAGCACAAAGCAGCCGCAGTTCTGCGGGCCATCGCTGCAGCAAATACGATTTCCTCGCTTTAACATGGCACACTGAGTCGACAAATTAGGAGTTCTGATGAATGAAAAACGCTCAAGTCACGGCAACACCCCAGCCGCATGGGCCAGTGTCATTATCGCCTTGACCGCTTTCATCGTTGGCGCAGTTGGAATTGTCATCCAAATGATGGTGCTCTTCTGGATAGGCATTGGTTTACTGGTCGTCGCTGCCGTGGTTGGCAAATTAATGCAGATGGCTGGACTTGGTCAGATCCGTAAGTAGTTTTTCTGATTCACAGCGCAACATTTTTTCAGGTGCCTTTGTACCCTGACAGTTTCTTAACAAAAAGCGGATACTTGCTAACTGAACGTTAGGAAGGTTCTGATATGACACCTGAACTAGTTCAAGGTCTGATCTTGGTAGTCGAAGACGACACTGAAATAGCAGACTCGATACGTAAACATTTAACTAGTGCGGGCTTTGGCGTGCACGTTGTGCATGATGGCATTGCAGCTCTAAAAGCTGTAACAGATTTAAAACCAGCTGCGATTGTGCTTGATGTCGAGATACCTGGTCTAGATGGAATTGAAATCACGCAAAAACTCAGACGGGCCGGCAACTGGACCGCAATCTTGCACTGCACTGCCTCTGAAGCTGAAGTCGATCGAGTGCTAGAACTTGAAACAGGTGCAGATGACTACATCAGAAAACCGTTCACGGCTAGAGAGTTGATCGCGCGAGTCCGAATCGCAGTGCGTAGAGATCAACGCGCTGGGTTGGTCGAAAATGATTTTGTAAGTCTCAACGAAGTACTGGTTGATCGGGGCAGTCGAATTGTGACTGTGGCAGGGGTTGAGGTTTCCTTTACTGTTACGGAATATGAATTACTGCTTTATTTGATGTTGCGACCAGGTCGAGTCATTTCGCGTGAGCAACTGCTGAGCGAAGTCTGGGGATATGCCACCTACGTCAGTGGCCGAACGGTTGATACCCATATTGCTCAAGTGCGTGCAAAGTTGGGGGAACATTCATTTATTCGAACATTTCGTGGGGTCGGGTACAGCGCTGAGGAGAAAAAATCTGTTGCGAACTAGGCTCGGCTCATGCTGGAGGCTAAATGACAACCGTTTTAGATGACATCATTGCAGGTGTTCGAATTGATATGTTGCTTCGAATGGAGCAAGTCTCTGCTGCCCAACTCGAGCAGAAAATTTCTCAAGCCTCAGCCGCAAAGCCGGTTTTGCCATTTTTTCAGACTGCTGATTTGGGCTTAATCTCGGAAGTAAAACGCCGCAGCCCATCCAAAGGTGACCTTGCGGAAATTCCAGATCCAGCCTGGTTGGCTGCGCAATATGCTGCAGGTGGCGCTAGCGCAATTTCAGTTTTGACAGAGCAGCGACGTTTTAATGGCAGTTTGGATGATTTAGCTGCAGTTCGGGCGGCTGTCGACATTCCAGTGCTTCGCAAAGACTTCATGGTTGACACCTACCAAATTCTTGAAGCGCGCGCCTTTGGG
>JBIKSQ010000062.1:0-7604 GCA_044348555.1 Candidatus Nanopelagicales bacterium
GCTGCGATCAAAATGACACTCGTGTTCGCTTCGAACCCATCCATTTCGACCAGCAGTTGGTTCAGCGTCTGTTCACGCTCATCGTGACCACCACCGAGTCCTGCTCCACGTTGACGACCAACAGCATCAATCTCGTCGACGAAAATAATTGCTGGCGAATTTTGTTTTGCTTGTTCAAACAAATCTCGCACGCGTGATGCACCGACACCGACAAACATTTCAACAAAGTCAGAACCAGAGATTGAGAAAAATGGAACTTCAGCTTCACCCGCAACTGCGCGAGCTAACAAAGTTTTGCCGGTTCCTGGAGGGCCGTACAACAAAACCCCTCTCGGGATCTTGGCGCCGACTGCTTGAAAGCGCGCAGGGTTTGCTAGGAAGTCTTTGATTTCATGTAGCTCTTCGACTGCTTCTTCAGCGCCAGCGACATCTGCGAATGTGGTTTTGGGGATGTCTTTATTTAATGGTTTAGCACGCGACTTACCGAATGACATGGCGCGCGAGCCACCATTCATCTGAGACAAGAAGAAGAACATCAAAAAGATGATGAGCAAGATTGGTAAGAAGCTGAATAAAAACGTGATCAACAAATTGTCTCGGGTGACTTGAACATCGAAGCCGTCCACTAAACGACCACTGGCTTGGGTCTCTTGCAGCAAGGTGACGATGCTGGTGGCTTGATTTGCCACAAAGTCACCTTCGACGGTTGTGCCATCAGTCAGGTTCAATACCAAAACCTGTTCCCGGTCTTTAACTAGAGCAGACTTCACGGTTCCAGCCTGAACTGCTGCCAAAGCCTCCCAAGTATCAACTTTCTCAGGGGCGTTTGCCGATGAAACCAACTGAGAGCCAACTATTAGTAAAAAGACGGCACCTAAAATCCAAACAATCGGGCCACGTAAGAATTTCTTTGCATTCATGGTTAGAGGCTACCCGACCTGCCTGTCAGACACACCTCAAGCACTAGTAAATGCGGTGTTAGGAGTACACCGAGGGGGAAAGCACGCCGATTTCCCGCAGATTTCGATAGTGCTCGGCATAGTCCAATCCATAGCCCACAACAAACTCATTAGGGATGTCAAAACCAACGTATTTCGGGTTGACTTCAACTTTGATGGCATCTGGCTTGCGGAGCAGGGTAAGTACCTCAACCGAGGCCGCACCACGAGATTCCAGATTTGAAATCAACCAGGAGAGTGTCAAACCAGAATCCAAAATATCTTCAACGATTAAAACTTTTCGATCTTGAATGTCTTTATCAAGATCTTTCAAGATCCGCACAACGCCCGAAGAGGTAGTGCCAGAGCCATAAGAAGAAACTGCCATCCATTCGATTTCAACATGTCGATCTAGGGCTCGCGAAAAATCTGACATCAAGATTGTTGCGCCTTTAAGAACTCCAACCAAAAGTAAATCTTGGTCCGTGTAATCAGCTTGCACTTCATCAGCCAACTGATGAATTCGCTGCAAAATTTCGGCTTCCGAAAAAAGCACTTTGGTCAAATCATTTTTGATGTCTTCTGCGTACACGATTCTCCTAAGTTGTTCTTCTAGGTGCGAAGTCTGCCCGATTCCCGACGAACTTCTAAACCACCCGCCACATTTACTGGGCCACTAACTCGTGGGTCTGTCATCAATCGATGAATTGCCATCACATGTTCCAAAGTCAATGCGGCTGAATTGGCTCCCTGTTGCACCAGCCAGGATCGAATAATCCGCGTCTGAATCGCCATATGCAACGCCCCGACCTCGGCTGTTTTCAAGTCCTGGCCATCCTGGCAACTATTCCAAGCAGTAGCTGCAACCGCATCTAAAGCATCTGCATCCATTTGAGATAAAAAGGCTGTCCGGGTGAGCGCCAAATCAACACTTTCCCCCAAGACCTCTCGAAGCACTGGCATTATTTTTTTGCGGACTGCAACCCGTAAGAAGTTCTCATCTTGATTATGTTTATCCTGGTAAGCCTCCAGCGCGTACTCGGCCAGACTCAGTTCGAGATGCTCACGAGGCACGCCCAACAAAGGTCGCCACAGCGGAACTCCACCAGTTATAGGGGTGATTGTTCGCATAGCTCCAAGGCTGCGAGTGCCACTTCCTCGAGCTAGTCGGAGTATCACGGTTTCGGCCTGATCGTTGAGCGAATGTGCTAGCAAAATTCCTTTTGCACCAACTTCGGCCGCGACCTCTTGCAGGGCCTGATATCTCGCAGTTCTAGCATCCGCTTCAAGCCCTGCGCCTGGCACCACCTCGACTTGAACCACTCGAGCATCTGCAATACCCAAACCGCGGCACTTGGCAGCAGCAGCCAATGCAACCTCTTCGCTCTTGTCTTGTAGTTGATGATCAACCACAACTGCTGTTGCGCTGAGCGAGAAATCTTTGAGTAGCGCACTGGTGGCAGCCGCCAAAGCCAGCGAATCAGCTCCACCAGATACCGCCAACACCACACGGTCGCCTGGCTCACAAATTCCCGACAAGAAACTCCCGAGCGCCTGCCGAATGTGATGAGCTATTAAACCTGGGTTGAGATCAGCCATGAATCCTCTGATTTCTCGATAGTTTGGTGTGACCAACTTGCTCTCAGGGTGGAGAATACGACCATGAGTCAAATGTTTTTCGATGTAACAATAGAGATCCCGGGCGGAAGCCGAAATAAATACGAAATTGATCACCATACTGGCCGGATTCGGTTAGACAGAATGTTGTTCACCAGCACCCGCTACCCCTGGGACTACGGATTTGTTGAAGACACGCTTGGGCTCGATGGAGACCCAATTGACGCCATGGTTCTACTGGATGAACCCACCTTTCCTGGCTGCGTAGTCCGCTGCCGGGTTATCGGTATGTTCCGAATGACCGATGAAGCTGGCGGCGATGACAAACTCCTCTGTGTTCCTGCTGATGACCCCCGAAAAGAACATCTGCGCGACATTCATCATGTATCAGAATTCGATCGTTTAGAAATTCAACACTTCTTCGAGGTTTACAAAGACTTGGAACCAGGCAAAAGTGTTGAAGGCGCACTCTGGGAAGGCCGAGATGCAGCTGAAGCGGAAATCGTGAACTCACAGAAACGCTTTGTTAAAGCCGAGGCAGAACATGCGGCTGAAATCGCAGCTGCCGAGACTGAGCTTGACCACTAAGTCAGTTTGAGTTCGGTATCACTGATACACGTTTGTTCGTTCTGATCTAAGTGTTGTGCTGCCCCGTATCCAGAAGCCGGTTGAACTTCCGGTTGGCGCCACTAGGTTGTTTTGAACAAGTAGTTGTTGTAGATCTTTTGTTAGATGGCAAGGCTGACCATTAACACTTAAGAAAATTGCATTCGAATTTCTTTGAATAATGTACTTATTGATGTTCGTGATAACGACCGGTCCGCTGGAATATGTGCAGCTAGCCAACACCCCACTCAGTTGATGGTTTGCTGTAATTAGTCGCAACCGCGCGCCAGTTGCATCAAGCTGCGCGTACCAGCCGCAGTTGATGCCACCATCAGCCGTAGGGCAACCATTGAAGACAATTCCAAAAAATTCCGCGCCTACTGAAATGTTCGAAAGCCGCGCATTCATATAGAGCCGACTGGTGGTGGGGAGCACGTATCGGCTCAACAACTTTTTCTCTCCAGTGCCTGACAGCGTTAAGTCGCCAAATGAATAAACGGTGGAGGACGCCCCCGCACCCGACCGACTCCACGAGGTGTAGGTGGATCCAAAAATTCTAGAAGAGACTGCCGATGCAATTTTGGCCTGACCAGACCACATGGCATTAACTTCGCTAGGAACTAAGCCTCTCTGGAATATCAGTAGTGGCCAACCAAATCCAACCAGTCTGCCAACCGCTACTTGTTCTATTTCTGACTCTGAAACTTTCCATGGATCCACAACCGCATTCGCATCGCCTTTGGTTTTCCATTTTGCAGCAGAAAGTTCGGCCACTAGCCGATGCATGACTCGGGTTTCACCCCGTTGGAATGTCACAACATCCCCAACTTCCAACTCCGAGTGCTGTTGCAGAATTACTAAGTCACCTCGCACTGCCATGGGATTCATTGAGTCACTCACCACAGCTGCGTATTCATAACCAATCATCCGCAGGGCTAGCAAAGACGCGATGTAGAGCAGAATCAAACTACACACAAACCCAACCAAAACTCTTAGAGCCTGCTCTACAAATCGCCTTGTCACGGTTAAATCACTAGATTCGATGCAGCAACTTGAAACTCAAATGCCAACACGGCTCCTTGGTATGGATTGTCGTCAACGCCAACCAAGTCTGGCCAACTCACCGAAACACTCCAATTAAGCGTCACACCTGCTGCCAAGCTCGGAATTTCGATACTCAACCCAGAGACAGTGCCTGTGTAAATGACTTGATTGTTTTGATCACGTACTACTAATCGCAAAACATCATTTAAATCCCCACCGGCTGATGCCACTAGATCCGCCGATGTAAGTTCGATAGCCGCAGGCAGAGTGCCATTGTTTTTGATTCGGATAGTGCTGGTTTGTGCAGCCATGCTTGGGCCAGCATCTGTGACTGCCAAAATCGGCGCTGTTTGGAGTTGACCAGTTGCACTCACCAAGTCCACATCAACAGTGCCCGCAGCCACCGAGTTGTCGGTAACGTTTGAAACTGAAGTGAAGTCAGCAAATACTCCCGGCGCAGAAAGTGCAAACGCACCCGCAGCAGCAAGACTGAAACTAGTTACCAGTGACATTAACTTTTTTTGATACATATTCCACCTTTCTAAATGGGTGGCTGTGTTTACATAAATCCGCTCAACAATGGCTCACGCGTCTCTCAAGATTTATGCACACTCTCAAAAATCTTGAATCTATGATTGGGCCATGACCTTCCAAGACGAACTAGCGACAAGTCCCCTCGTTTTGGATGGCGGTATGGCAACCAGTCTGGAAGAACTGGGCCATGATTTAAGTGGGCACCTCTGGTCAGCAAAGATTCTGTTAGAAGACCCCGCTGCAATTTTTCAGGTGCATCAAAACCATATTGCAGCTGGTGCAGATGTAGTTACAACCGCGAGCTACCAGATTTCAAACTATGGCTTTGCAAAAATCGGCCGGTCAAACGCAGACGTTCAAACCGCAATCAAATCATCAGTTGAGCTTGCGCGAAGAGCAGCTGATCAAGCTGACCGCAAAATTTGGGTAGCTGCCTCGATCGGTCCATACGGAGCCGTCCTGGCTGATGGTTCTGAGTATCGTGGTGACTACAAAATTTCATACAGTGAACTCCGAGCATTTCATCTTGAGCGACTCGAACTTTTCGCAGATTGCGAACCAGACTTGTTCGCATTCGAGACAATTCCTTGCCAACTTGAAATTGATGTCATCAACGACATACTTCAGACAGAATTCACCACCGCAGAAGCCTGGATTTCAGTTTCGGCAAAAAATGAATCAGAAATTTCTGATGGAACTGCCATCAAGAATGTCTTTGACAATATGGCAGCAAATGTCGTGGCCGTGGGTGTGAATTGCACAAAGCCAGAATTCATAACTCCACTAATTCAGCGGATTGAAAGCTCTCTCCCTAAGGTCGTTTATCCAAACGCTGGGCGAACCTGGGATGCAAAGTCCCGCTGTTGGCTGGATGCCGGAACCAACCGGATTGCAGAATCCGAACTGCGAAGTTGGGTGCTGGCAGGGGCTCGACTTATTGGGGGTTGTTGCGGATTGGCTGAGGCTCAAATCGAAACTGTCGCCAAGGCGCTTTCCGCATAAAGGTTTCTCCCAATTTCTATGCAAATCAATGCAAACGGCAACCTCAGTCACACGGTTTAAGGCTTTGGTTGCAGGATTGCCCCATGAAAAGCGCTGCAACAAGTAGCCCGAAGTCACCCTTCGAGACCTACGGCCTATCCGCAACTGAGGCTCAAACACTTGAGCTTCGTTGGAATCGGTGGGGTGCTGATATCGAGTCCGCTTTGGATGGAATTTATCCAAGTGAAACCCTCATCCGGATTCAAAGCCACATTGCAAAAGCGTTCGCTGCTCGAACCCCTGAACTGCGTTTGCGAGATGAGGCGAGACTGGTTGAACCTGACTGGTATCAACAGCCAAACATGATTGGGTACGCCGCATACGCGGACAGGTTTGCTGAAACAATCAAAGGGGTTCAGTCTCGGATTGAATACCTCAACGAACTCGGCATCACGTACTTGCATCTAATGCCACTGCTTCAACCGCGCACTGGTCCAAACGACGGTGGCTACGCAGTAGCTGACTACCGAACCGTACGTAGTGATTTGGGAACTATGGAGGACTTGAAGTCACTTGCAAGTGAACTTCATAAAAACGATATCTCATTAACATTGGATTTAGTTCTCAACCATGTTGCCGACCAGCATGAATGGGCTACGAAAGCCCGCAACGGCGACAAGAAATATCAAGACTATTTTTACATTTATCCTGACCGAACAATTCCAGATCAATTTGAAAAGTCACTTCCTGAAATCTTTCCAGCTTTTGCACCAGGAAACTTCACTTGGGATGATGATCTAGAAGCATGGGTTTGGACGACATTTAATTCGTGGCAGTGGGACTTGAATTGGAACAATCCCGATGTTTTCATCGAACTTCTAGACATCATTCTCTACCTCGCCAATCAAGGTGCGGACTGTCTGCGTTTGGATGCCATCGCATTTATTTGGAAGAAGCTTGGAACAGACAGCCAAAATCAGCCAGAGGTACACGAACTCACGCAAGCTCTGCGCGCCGCTGCACATATCGCTGCACCCGCTTTGATTTTAAAAGCTGAAGCGATTGTTGGACCGAACCAATTAGTTAAGTACCTCGGGCAAGGCAAACATGCTGGCAAAGTTTCAGAAATTGCGTATCACAATTCCTTGATGGTTCAGATTTGGAGTGCTTTTGCATCCCAAGATGCGCGACTCATGGAAGTTGCACTTAGTCGATTCCATACGGTCCCAACAACATCAGCTTGGGGTACTTATATTCGTTGCCACGACGACATCGGCTGGGCAATCGATGATGCAGACGCTTCGGCAGTCGGTTGGAACGGGCCTGGCCACCGTAAATTCTTGTCTGACTTTTATCTTGGCGATTTTCCAAACTCATTTTCGGTCGGAGCTGTATTCCAACCGAATGCGTTGACTGGTGATCGACGAATCAGTGGCTCGCTAGCAAGTATGTTGGGTGTTGAGAAAGCGACCATCTCCGGCGACAACCTTGCGATGGATATTGCTATCGCGCGCATCAATTGTGCATATGCAATGGTTTATGGTTTTGGCGGCATTCCACTTCTATACATGGGTGACGAGCTAGCACTTACAAATGACTACAGCTATACCGATGATGCTGAGCACGCCGAAGATAACCGCTGGCTGCACCGTCCAAAAATGCCATGGAAACTAGATCGCACGAATTCAAAGTCGCCCGCTAACCGTGTTTTCAAAGCGATTCAACACCTTGGTGTGGTTCGCAAATCCACTCCCGCCTTACACGCTGCTGTCGGTACAAAAGTTGAAGTGCCAGATAACCCGAGTGTTGTTTTCTTTGTAAGGCAACATGCTGCCGGAACTTTGATTGGTGTGTACAACCTCAGTCCCCAGGTGCAGCAAATTT
>JBIKSQ010000063.1:0-7466 GCA_044348555.1 Candidatus Nanopelagicales bacterium
GTTCGCGGTGAAGGCGCAGTGTTGCTCACATTAGATGGTGAAAAGTTGATGGAAGGTTTGCATCCTTTGGCGGATCTTGCACCCCGCGATATTGTCGCAAAAGCAATTCACCAGCATTTGATTAAAACTTCCGCAGAACATGTTTGGTTAGATGGTCGAAACATCGCTGAACGTTGGCCGGAAAGATTCCCAACCATTTTTGCAAGTTTGCAGGAACACGGGATTGACCCCCGAGTTGATTTGATTCCAGTTGCACCAGCACAGCACTACCACTCTGGTGGGGTGTTAACCGATTTGTATGGCCGCACATCAGTAACTGGGCTTTTTGCTTGTGGGGAAGTTGCCTGCACTGGTGTACATGGCTCGAATCGGTTGGCGTCGAACTCGCTGCTCGAAGGTTTGGTGTTTGCCGAACGAATCGGAGCAGTACTAGCTGGCGGCCTGCCTACCCGGCGACCTGTGGTTAATATGAAGAAGTCAGCTGCGCTAATTTCGGAATCCCGGCGTAAAGAAATTCAGCGCAACCAATCGCGGCATGTTGGCGTAACTCGAAATGCGGATGGCCTGAAGGCTGCAAACCTAATTCTCGATGCGATTTTGACAACCAGCACTGAACAAGACGCATGCACCGAGAACTGGGAAGCGAGCAACCTGCACACCCTCGCGGTGGCTTTGACGGCAGCTGCGCGTGCTCGAACTGAAAGCCGCGGCTCACATATTCGGGATGACTATCCAGAGACCAGTGGCGAATGGTTGCAACGCGTCGTAATTCACGCGAACAATGAAGGCGAGCTAGTTACAAGATTGCAGCCGATTCCACAAATCCTAGATTCGAAAGAGGTGTTGTAATGGCACAGCGACCGCACTGGCTACTCTCATCAGTAAATGCAGATTGCACTGCGATGTTGCGAGCACACGGACTACGTGTTGAAGAAGTAACTGAGATTATTGCAATGGCTATTTCAGAAGACCTTGAGGGTGGACCCGATTTAACAACCATCAGCACTGTGCCTAAAGATCAAGTATCGGTGATTGAGTTAACCGCACGTGCTACTGGTGTAGTCGCAGGTGCTGTAGTAGCGGCAGCAGTTTTCGACATGGTCACACGTAGTGAGATGGAACTTGAAATTGTCACACCTGATGGGGTTGTTGTTAACCCGGGTGATGTGATTTTGCGGGTTAAAGGAAAAACTCTTTCGTTGCTAACAGCCGAACGAACGGCGCTCAACTTTCTCGGCCATTTGTCTGGAGTCGCCACCCTCACCAGTAAGTGGGTTGAGGCAATTGCGGGCACTGATGCAAAAATTCGCGACACTAGAAAGACAACTCCAGGTATGCGCCGGCTAGAAAAGTGGGCAGTGCGCTGTGGTGGCGGGGTTAACCACCGGATGTCGCTAGGTGATGCTGCACTCATTAAAGACAATCACGTAATCGCAGCAGGTGGCGTGGTTGAAGCATTTGAAGCGGTTCGCAAACGTTTTCCAGAAATTTCAGTCGAAGTTGAAGTAGATACGCTCGAACAACTTTACAAAGTGGTTGAAGCCGGCGCAGATTTAGTGTTGCTGGATAACTTTGATTTAGCTTCGATACGTAAAGCAGTTGAGTGGACCGCAGGCCGGGCAAAACTTGAAGCCAGCGGGGGGTTAACCATCGATACTGCGCCTGCTTATGCCGCACTAGGAGTCGATTACCTCGCGGTTGGAGCTTTGACACACTCAGCCCCAGTACTCGACATCGGCGCTGATTTGCGGGCAATTCCAGAAGAGGAGTCAGTCAATGTTGTTAGCAATTGATGTTGGAAACACAAACATTGTGTTGGGGCTGTTTGATGGTGCAGAGATTCAACACTCGTGGCGCATAAAAACTGATAGTCGAATGACTGCAGATGAATTAGCGCTGGCCTTTCAGGGACTGCTTGCGCAACACCCCGCAAAAGTTACAGGCGTAGCACTGTGCTCAACCGTCCCCGCAGTTCTGCATGAAATGCGAACGATGCTGAGCAGGTACTTCGGTGATGTTCAACATGTTGTAGTTGAGCCGGGAACAAAAACTGGAGTTTCGATTCAGACTGACAACCCAAAAGAAGTTGGTGCTGATCGGATCGTAAACACGCTCGCGGCATTTGAACTCTATGGCGGACCTGCGATTGTGGTTGATTTCGGAACTTCAACCAACCTTGATGTGGTCTCAGCCTCTGGTGAATTTTTGGGTGGAGCGCTGGCCCCCGGAATCGAAATTTCACTGGATGCGTTGGCTTCTCGAGCTGCTCAACTTCGCAAAGTTGAAATCGTAAAGCCACGGGCAGTTATTGGCCGCAACACTGTTGAGGCTTTACAGTCGGGTGCGGTCTACGGGTTTGCCGGTCAAGTTGATGGATTAGTGGAACGCATCAAAGAAGAACTCGGTGCCCCAGATGCAATCGTGATCGCAACCGGTGGCCTAGCCGAGGTAGTGATTGAAGCATCTCGCACAATCACACATCATGAACCAAATCTGACTTTGTATGGATTACAAATGGTGTTCGTCAAAAATCAATTACCGAATCAGTAGGCTGAACCTGTGACTGAAAACAACAATCCAGAAGTTGATGACTTACCAGAGCAGATGCGCATCCGGCACGCCAAGCGGGAACGTTTGCTGGAAGCTGGCATCGCCCCCTACCCACTGACTTTTAAGCGCACCCTAAAGCTGAGCCAGTTGCGGGAGAGGTTTGGGCACCTGGCGGCAGAAGAAGTTTCTGGGGAAGTGCACTCCATTTCAGGTCGAGTTATTTTTGTCCGCAACACCGGCAAGCTTTGTTTTGGCACCTTGCGCGATGGCGATGGCACCGAACTCCAAGTCATGTTGAGTTTGGATAAAGTCGGTGAAGCTAGTTTGGCCGATTGGAAATCTTTAGTTGATATTGGTGACTTTGTTGGTTTTCAGGGCGAGGTAATTTCCTCTAAGCGCGGCGAACTCTCCGTCATGGTGGATTCCTGGCAGATGGTTTCAAAGGCGCTGCGCCCACTGCCGGTTGCACACAAACCGCTCAATGAAGAAACCCGAGTTCGGCAACGCTATGTGGATTTGATTGTGCGGCCAGAGGCGCGCACTATGGCGCGGATGCGACCTCGCGCACTTGATTCATTGCGCCAAACTTTTGCTGATCACGAGTATCTCGAAGTCGAAACGCCAATGCTCCAGACGCTGCATGGTGGCGCCGCGGCTCGACCTTTTGCAACCCACTCAAACGCTTTTGACATGCAACTGTTTTTACGGATTGCCCCCGAACTCTTTTTGAAGCGTTGTGTGGTTGGAGGGTTGGATCGAGTTTTTGAAATCAACCGCAATTTCCGTAACGAAGGCGCTGATTCCACGCACTCGCCAGAGTTCGCAATGCTCGAGTTTTATCAGGCGTACGCGGATTACGACGATATGGCCGAATTCACCAAGCTTTTGATTCAAAACGCAGCGATTGCGGTACACGGTTCACTCGAGTTTGAACACTTTGATGGCTCAACTCACAGCCTCGGTGGCGATTGGGCCTCAGTCGAAATGTTCCCAGCAGTTTCGCAAGCGGTTGGTCAGGAGATCAGCCCCGCCACTTCAATCGAGGTGTTGCAGAAGTTGGTTGCCGATGCTGGCATCAAAGCTGACAAGAATTGGGTGCACGGCAAATATGTTGAGGAACTCTTTGAGCATCATGTAAGTGGCACTTTTGTGGGACCTACATTCGTGCGAGATTTTCCGGTCGACACTTCGCCGTTAGTACGCGATCACCGCTCGCAATCTGGTGTTGTTGAAAAGTGGGACTTGTATGTCGATGGTTTTGAGTTAGCAACTGGATATTCTGAACTCGTCGATCCAGTAATCCAGCGAGAACGGCTTGTAGTGCAATCTCAGCTTGGCGCTAAAGGCGATGCTGAGGCAATGCGGTTGGATGAAGACTTCTTGCGAGCGCTCGAATATGGAGCACCGCCAATGGGCGGAGTTGGGCTCGGCGTTGATCGATTGCTTATGGCACTCAGTGGGCTGGGGATTCGCGAAACGATTTTGTTCCCGTTAGTGAAACCCGAACGGCCATAAGTGTCATGCCGTTAGCGTCAAACATTGAACTGCCTAGTGGAATTGTGATTCGACAGGCGCTTACTAAAGACGTGCCCGGCATCCGCAACCTGATTGAGATTTATTCAGCCGACAAACGTTTGTTGGTTAAAGAGATGGTCACGCTTTATGAACAGGTCCAAGAATTTCTGGTAGCTACCCATAACGATGTGGTGATTGGCTGCGGGGCACTGCATGTTATGTGGGAAGACTTGGCTGAGATTCGAACCTTGGCAGTAATGACGGGATACCGACAGAGCGGACTTGGCGGCACCATTTTGGAGCTTTTGGTTGATCGCTCGCGGGCACTTGGAGTGAGCCGCCTGTTCTGCTTGACTTTTGAGACCGAATTTTTTGCCCGACATGGGTTCAACGCCATAGATGAGGCGCCGGTTGATCAGAGCTTGTTTGAGCAGTTGCTCAAGTCATACGACGAGGGGGTGGCCGAAATGCTCGATTTAGAGCACGTCAAGCCAAATACCCTCGGAAACACCCGAATGCTGCGGTTGCTGTAGCCAAAACTCGAATTTTTGGGGTTTTTTGAGTTGGGGGAACAAACTGTTGGGTCTTACAGTTACACAAGAAACCTAGCCAAAGCGCACATGACAGGTGTTCCCTTTAGGCTTTGGCATCAAGGAAAGGTGAAATTCATGTTTGAGCGGTTTACAGATCGAGCTCGCCGGGTAGTTGTTTTGGCCCAAGAAGAGGCTCGCATGCTGAATCACAACTACATCGGCACTGAGCACATTTTGCTCGGGCTGATACATGAAGGTGAAGGCGTTGCCGCCAAAGCGCTTGAGTCGCTTGGAATTTCGCTCGATGCAGTACGTACCCAGGTTGAGCAGACCATTGGTCAGGGTCAAGCTGCCCCGAACGGTCACATTCCGTTCACTCCTCGGGCCAAAAAGGTGCTCGAGCTTTCATTGCGTGAAGCTCTACAGCTAGGCCACAACTACATTGGTACTGAGCACATCCTTTTAGGTTTGATTCGCGAAGGCGAAGGCGTCGCGGCCAAGGTGCTGGAAACTCTTGGTGCGGACTTGGGCCGAGTGCGGCAGACAGTTATTCAGTTGCTTTCGGGCTACCAAGGCAAAGAGCCAATTCAGCAAAACGAAGGCACTCCCGCAACCTCAACAATTTTGGATCAGTTCGGTCGCAACCTCACGCAGGCTGCCCGCGAATCCAAACTTGATCCAGTAATCGGTCGGAAAACCGAAATCGAACGCGTAATGCAAATCCTTTCGCGTCGAACCAAGAACAATCCAGTCCTCGTGGGTGAACCAGGTGTTGGTAAATCTGCTTGTGTTGAAGGTCTGGCTCAGATGATTGTCCGTGGGGATGTTCCAGAAACTCTCAAAGACAAGCAGATCTATTCGCTAGATCTTGGTTCTTTGGTTGCCGGCTCGCGTTACCGTGGTGACTTCGAAGAGCGTTTGAAAAAAGTTCTGAAAGAAATTCGCACTCGCGGTGACATCGTGCTCTTCATAGATGAAATTCACACTTTGGTTGGAGCAGGTGCAGCCGAAGGTGCAATCGATGCGGCAAGCATTCTGAAGCCAATGCTGGCTCGCGGTGAGCTCCAGACAATCGGTGCCACAACTCTTGATGAGTACCGCAAGCACATTGAAAAGGATGCAGCGCTTGAACGCCGGTTCCAGCCTGTGCAAGTAAATGAGCCGACCCTTTCGCAAACCATTGACATTCTCAAAGGACTTCGCGATCGTTACGAACAGCATCACCGCGTAACCATCACAGATGGTGCGCTTGTTGCTGCTGCAACCTTGGCTGATCGCTACATCAGTGATCGCTTCCTGCCAGACAAAGCAATCGACTTGGTTGATGAAGCAGGTGCACGTTTGCGGATTCGTCGAATGACTGCGCCACCAGAGTTGCGCGCATTCGATGAGCAGATTGCTAATACTCGCAAAGAAAAAGAATCTGCCATCGATGCTCAAGACTTTGAAAAGGCAGCAGCTTTGCGGGACCGTGAAAAGCAACTCATGCAAGAAAAAGTTGTGCGTGAGCAAGAATGGAAGTCTGGTGACCTTGATGTGGTTGCCGAAGTGACTGAAGGCTTGGTTGCCGAAGTTCTTGCTGCCTCGACTGGTATTCCAGTTGTTCAGATCTCGGAAGAAGAATCATCGCGCTTGCTGAAGATGGAAGAAGAACTGCACAAGCGGGTTATCGGTCAAGAGCCAGCCGTGCATTCACTTTCACAGGCAATCCGCCGTACTCGCGCTGGTCTGAAAGATCCGAAGCGTCCGGGTGGATCCTTTATCTTTGCTGGCCCTTCGGGCGTCGGCAAGACCGAACTTTCGAAGACCCTGGCAGAGTTCTTGTTTGGTGATGAAGACGCGTTGATTACGCTCGATATGTCTGAGTACGCCGAAAAGCACACAGTTTCACGTCTCTTTGGTTCCCCTCCAGGTTATGTTGGATACGAAGAGGGTGGCCAGCTCACCGAAAAGGTGCGCCGCAAACCATTCTCGGTGGTGCTCTTCGACGAAATCGAAAAGGCACATCCAGATATCTTCAACTCGCTGTTGCAGATTCTTGAAGAGGGTCGATTGACTGATGCTCAGGGTAGAGCAGTTGATTTTAAGAACACTGTAATCATCATGACTACAAACCTTGGTACTCGTGATATCTCACGTGGTGTGAACCTCGGCTTTGCAAACCAAGATGATCATGTTGGTGCTTATGAAAAGATGAAAGCAAAAGTCAACGACGAGCTGAAGACCCACTTCCGCCCAGAATTCTTGAACCGCGTGGATGACATCATTGTCTTCCACCAGTTGACACCTGCCGAGACCACAGAAATTGTGGAATTGATGATTGCGAGTTTGGACAAGCGCTTGCAGGACAAGGACATGGGCCTCGAGCTCACCCCAGCAGCCAAGGCGTTGCTAGCCACCCGTGGCTACGACTCAGTGTTGGGTGCCCGACCATTGCGTCGCACAATCCAGCGCGAAATCGAAGATGTGTTGAGCGAGAAGATGCTTTATGCAGATTTGAAGCCAGGCGATTTGGTGCTTGTAGATGTCGAGGGTGAAGGCGCTGATGCGAAGTTCACTTTCTCTGGTTCACCGAAGGCGACTTTCTTGGATTTGTCTGCCTTAGAAGCTGGAACTGAGAGCTAGAAGTAATTCGAAAGCATTTAGAGCCGGCGGCTGTCACTGAATTGTGATTGTCGCCGGTTCGCTTATTGCAGAATTGTTGGTCGCAAACACGGAGTATTCGCCGCGATTAAGTGGAACTGCGACCATCCCGCATTTTGTTGGGTTCATGTTGCCGGCCCATTCGAGTGCAACTTTGTAAACATCACCCGGGTTTACGGTTACAAGATTCTGCTTTTTGTTCACTGGGCAACGATTTGAGGACCA
>JBIKSQ010000003.1:0-26261 GCA_044348555.1 Candidatus Nanopelagicales bacterium
CGCATGTTTTCCTACTTTTTCGAAGAAGTCGAATCGACAGAAGGATTTTTATCTCCATAGCCGTATCCATAGCCGTATCCATAGCCGTATCCATAGCCGTATCCATAGCCGCTGGAATCACTAGGCACAAAGTTCATAATCGGACCCAACAGTTTTCCGCCAACCATCTGAAGGCTCTCAACTGTTCGAGTGAGTTGTTCGCGAGTGGTGTGACCAAACTTCACTACCAGGAGCACTCCATCAGTGTTAACTGCAAGTGACGCTGTATCGGTTACCGGCAAGAGTGGAGCTGCGTCCAGAATTACAAAATCATAAGTCGAGCGAAGGTGCGCCAAGAGCGCAATCATGTTTTCGCTAGCTAGTAACTCGGAGGGGTTAGGCGGCAGTGGACCACTAGCAAGCAGATCAAATAGACCGCGGCGCCAAGGAAGAGTTGCTTCTGCGACTGAAATTTCTCTCGCTAAAACGTTTGTGAGACCAACTGCATTTTCTAGTCCTAGATATTCCGAAAGCTTAGGTTTGCGAAGGTCCGCTTCAATCAGAATTACTTTCTTACCTGCCTGGCCTAACGCCAGAGCTAGATTCATCGAAACGGTCGACTTGCCTTCGCCCGAAATTGAACTAGTGACTGTGATAACCCGTGGAGGGTGATCAACATCGACATACTGCAGATTTGTGCGAATGCCGCGGAAGGATTCAGATCGAGGACTTGTGGTAGAGAGTGATCCCATGACCGATCTCTTCATATTCTGATCAAACGCAACAACGCCAAGCGGTGCAACACCAGCGAGTTCGGTCACTTCTTCCAGTGACTTAACTGAGATGTCAAGCGATTCTCGAAGAAGTGCAATACCAACACCGGCTGCAATCCCTAACAAGATGCCTAGTGCGAGATTCAGTAACGGTCGAGGCGAAGTTGGAGAGAGCGGCACTTCAGCCTGTTGTACTACAGATGCTTTGATAGGGCTTTGCGCACCGACTGCAAGTGGGGTTTCTAAATCCTGAATTAGCCCTGCGAGTCTGACTGCAACCGCGTTTGCAATGTCAGCTGAGCGCTCTGAGCTGTTGTCGGTTGCTGATATGACAATCAGCACGGTATCCAACGGGCTTTGTGCACTAATGCTTCCAGGGGTAACTTCATAACCTAACTGGGCGCTCACTGGAGCCAGAACCTGCGGAGTCGAAACCAACAACGTGTAGGTCTTCACACGTTGGCTGGAGAACTGAGCACCAGTCAATGCGCTGCCCACATCGACTGCAGAGCTGTTAGTAGCGACGAACAACTGAGCTTCAGCCGTGTATTGGTTTGGAGTTAAATAAGTAACTGTGGCAGCTGCAGCAATCACGCCCGCAGCGACGGCAACAATCTGAAACCAGTACTTGCGAAGTAACCGAATGTAATCGCGCAGTTCCATTGTTAAACACTTCCAATTTCAAGTCGGAGTTCATGAGACATAAAGACTTCGTTGATTCTGTTCACTTGTTCTTGGATCTTAGAAAGAGTTTCCGAATGAGTCGCGGCATCGACTCCATGGGCGTCATTAACTTCCCATTTCCCCGGTTCTACGAAACTACGAACTTCGTCTAGTTGCGAAATAAGCCAGATGAACCTGTCACGAGGAGATGAATTCTCCCAACCTATCGGAAACTGCAACTTGAACTCTGAGTCTTCTGCAGAATGGAGCTCCAGCAACGATTCCGAAAGGTGCACGGCTTCTGTAAGTGTGAAGGTTCTTGAACGAGCCGCTGGCGACAATTCAGCGATTCGGCTCTTCTGTTCTCGTTCCATCGTCAAAACCAGATTTGCTTTTTGAATGTCTTCGCTGGTTACCTGCTGTGATTGATGCGCGATAGATGAATCAGTGATGGATTCAGGACATTGTGGTGAACCGGGAAAAGCACCGACACCTGCCGAAAAAGTTTCAAAGTTTGCAAATACCGATGACTCACGAAATCGTTCAGCCGCGTAAACCGATCGGCACTCGTTGGCTTTACAGATAACAAGCAGCGATACCGTACTTGGGGAAGCAAATATTGAACTCACAGGAGTTTTGAACTTCCGCTAAAACTATCGAACCGTAACAGTCTTAGTGAAAGTAACTCCTGGGTAAGTCACCCTCACAGGGTAACTTCCAACACTTGTGAATCTATGAGTTAGCTTCGCACCACTGCCATCAGATGCTGCTCTGATTGTATAAATCTTCGAACCGACGGAAACACCGATTGCGGCGCCTGGCTTCACCCATTTAATTTCAATTTTGATGGTGGCATTGCGAAGTTTTGTTTTTGGAGCCGGCCGCGAGAGGTAAGCGTTGTTTGGAATTTTGATTGAAGAAACATACAAAGTAGTCCGAGCTTTATCTCCGGCAGCGTCAGTAGCGATAACCTTTTTGATGCCAGCGCCCACAGGAGTGAAAGTTCTGCTTGTGGTGGTGCCAGCAGTCACGACAGTTACGTTCTGAATGAGTTGGCCAACTTTGATCTGTAAGTTGCCGGCAGCAGGTTTTGCGACGGACACGGTGACTGGCCGATTAACCAAAACATTTACTCTTGAAAGGGTGATGGTTGGTTTTGTGCCAGGTGGGTATGCACTAGCTGGGCTAGCGACCGTCAAGCCGGCTACAAGCGCTAGTCCAACGAATCCAAAAAATGAATTTCTAACTGCCCTCATCAATACCAATCCTTTTATTAGGAGAATCCCCCGTGTTGTTAGGAGAATCCCCCGTGCCTTCCGTTGCTATTTTGCAACGATACATTAAACCACAGGGCACTAACATTTAAAAGTCAGTTCTTGGTATTGAAAGCAAAAATTAACTTTGAAGTGCTGAATCCTTGTTGCTATGAACAAATTCGGGCTCTATTTCGACTCCGAGCACGCCTAAAACGGTATCTACTGGCACCTGCAAAACCTTAGTTAAGGTAGAAAGCACAGCGATAGATGGCTTGGTTTCATGTGAAAAATATCGGTAAAGATTTCCCTTATGCAAATCTGCATGTTTGGCGAATTCGGAGAGTGAACTGAAACCCAAAGCTTCAATTCGGTCATACAACCAGCCCAGTCCACCGGGCAGTTCGGTTGGCCGCTCCATGCAGGTACCTCACAATTTCTATACCCCCCGATAATGCTGTGGGATAAAGTAGTGGTTTGCAAGGTTCTATGGAACGAGCGAATCAAACTATTTCAAAGAATTTGCTGAATGCTGTCATAAAACTTACTTTCCACATACTTAACTATGTAATTCAAAGAGAGTCGAGTAGCAAATTTAATTTTTTAGAAGTTGCATTGAGGCCCAGCTACTGCTGTTCCACGCATTTCCAAAGTCATCGGCTGCAACCACAGATTTGCGAAAGGTGTCGTTTCAATCGCTGGTTCTGTAATCTGCACAACAATTACGCGACTTGTTTTCGCTGCAATCTCAAAATCAAAACGCCAGACCCAACGGCCGTTCTCTTGCCCCTCACTAACGCGCAACAACTCTTCACCATCAATAGTGGCGCTTTGCAATTCACTACCTAGAGGTGCGTGAACATAAATGATTTCACGTGTGCCACCTTGTGGATTTACATCTGAAATTCCTAGATCTAACCTCGGAGTCACATAACGCGGCAAGCCACTAGAAGGTGCACTGTTGTTTACCGTTACCCGCAAGGTGCTGTCGCGGTATGGCATGTTTAGGTTGCATTGACCGCCGACATAATTCACTTCGTAGTTGATGTACGCCTCAAGTTTGTTGCCACCTCCATTTGCAACCGCAACGATGTGTGAATACATCTCGAGGTTGCGCACCTGGCCACCCAGCGCAGTATCTCGAATAATCGCTTGAGTAGATTCATCATTCGCCCACGCGCGCAACCGATTTTCATTTATCGACGGCAGTAGCGATTTAACTAACTGGATGATTCCAACATCGCCAGATTGAAGTTTCTGGAAAATCTGTTCAGTCAGATCGATTAGGACTGCATCCTTCTCTGCCACATCTGGGTGTTTTTCATAGACCGTTTTAGTGATGAACTCGACCGCGTTCTCGGTGGTGACTTCGGTTCCACTGGCGTTTATCGGTCCGGTCACTGTGATCAAATTCGAGAGTGCGTGCTCATCCATCTGCAAAATACCCAAAGGTTTCACTCCAGTTGTTTCCTGCATATACAAATTCCAAAGCAGCGCACCGGTTAATTCAAAATCCGGACTCAATCCCATATCGAGTACGCGACTCAAATCTGAACCATAAAGTTCGAGAGCGTTTCGACCAGCTATCTTTTCGTAATTAACTAGTTCAACTCGCGACAGGCGATCGTTGGTTTCAAGATTAGAGAGTTTCAGTTTGCCGCTGGTCGCGGTGATGATTCCCCAACCGCCGGGAAAACCGCCAGCTGGTCGAGCTTCGGCGCCGTTAGTGAATACCACAAGCCATTCACTCGGCTCGTTGAGCCCGAGTAGCACTGGCGCGACTTGAGCTAAGTCCGCAGCTTGACTCAGATACGGCTGCACGGTCTCGAGTTGGCGAATCACTTCTTGAACTGGGTTGTTGATTTGTGAAGGCACTAGAACCATGTCCAATGATTTGAGTCTTGCTAATGCAGCTTCAACATCAGGCTTGAGTGTGACAACCGCATCACCCACAACTTTGATTAGTCCTGGATTCAGCAGCGCATTTCCTTCGACCTCTGGCAATGCTCTCAATTCACTCTCAGTCTGAGAGGTTTTCGTGAACAATTCCATTGCGACCTCTGCTGAAACCATCGCTGCATCGGCGGCGTTGCCGATAAACGGAATCCAAGAAACCACAACCCAAACAGGGGAGTGCACTGAGTCATAAGCCGATTGGGTGCGTTCGCGAGTGGTTGCGATTAAGTCTGCGAGCTGATCGGCCGTTAACTCATCGACTTGTGCGAGAGTGGCAAGTTCGGTTCGGGCCAGCGCAATGTCTGCCCGAGCACTAGTACCTGAAACGATTAGGTGGGCAGAAGCCAGTAGGAAAACGACTAGAGCGGCGAGCAACAGAGTGCGGCGAGAGGGCCGGACCAGTATTTTTCCGCGCAGTTCGGAGACATCCATTTCGTGGTCTCCCCTCAACTGAGCCGTTGCAAGTTCGCAACGATAACTGAGATTAAGAATAAGTGCGATGTGTTGAGAGTGGAAGTTGGTTGGATTCTTTCGACTACTGCTCTAAATACCACTTGTAGGTCGAGGCGATACCGTCACGAAGTGAAATCGATGGCGACCAACCAAGCCTAGTTATTCGCGAAATGTCTAACTGCTTTTTTGGTGTCCCGTCCGGCTTCGATGTATCCCAGACAATCTCGCCTTCAAAACCAACCACCACTTGCACTAGTTCAGCAAGCTCACGAATTGTGAGATCTGTGCCGGTGCCGACGTTGATGGGCATCGGGTCGTTGTAGTTTTCCAGCAAATGCAAACAAGCGGCCGCGAGATCATCAACATGTAGGAACTCTCGCATTGGCGATCCGCTTCCCCAAAGTGTGACAGCGATTGCGCCGGTGGCTTTCGCTTCGTGGAACTTGCGAATCATGGCGGGAAGCACATGCGAGTTTTCTAAATCGAAGTTATCGCCTGGGCCGTAAAGGTTCGTTGGCATTGCTGATATGTAGGGAAGTGCGTATTGCTGACGGATGGATTGAACCTGGGTAATGCCAGCGATTTTTGCAATCGCGTATGCGGCGTTCGTAGGTTCGAGATGGCCAGTGAGCAGCGACTCTTCCTTGATTGGCTGTTCGGCGAACTTTGGATAAATGCATGAGGAGCCAAGGAAGAGGAAGTTCGATACTTTTGATGCGACTGCGGCATCGAGCAGGTTCACTTGAATCTGCAGGTTCATGCTGATGAATTCGGCTGGGTAGGTGTTGTTCGCGTGAATCCCACCGACTTTTGCAGCTGCATCAATCACGACATCTGGTTTATTTGTTGTGAACCAATTGAGAACTTCCTCACGGTTTGTGAGGTCTAGTTCGGAGCGGGCTGGAGTGAGGATGTTTGTGAAGCCTTCGCGTTTCAGCATACGCACGAGAGCGGAGCCGACCAGGCCGCGACTGCCGGCAACAAACACCTTTGCCGAACGATCAAGTTTTGTGCTCAAAATCCGGCTCCGTTTCGATTTAGCAAACACATATTTAAAAGTGTCAGCCACTAGCCTCAGCCTATGCGTTCTAACACTACAGAAGCCAAAAACCCCATCTCACTTCATGTATTCGTGATCTCCTGGCGAAATCAGCATGAGAAGGCCGAGATCATTGAGGCGGCGGTTGCGCCGATGGCTGAGAAAACAACAGTGATCTTCACCGAGCCAGATGCTGTGAGTGCCAAACATCCACACTGGCATCAGGTCCCGGATGAGTACTACTATGGAATGAAGCACAAAGTGGCATTGGAACTACACGCAAGCTCCACCCCTAACAGTGTGTTTATTGAGATTCAAGCCGACAACATCAGCGATGAGTGGGCCGCACTCGTAGAGCGGGCAAGGTTCGTCTTCACAAACAATCCGAACGTGGGGATGTATTCACCCCGCGTCGATGGAGTGATGTGGACGACCAATCGCTGCCGAATTGGACCAACATCGTCAGCAGGTTTAGTGCCAGCGACTGTGGCAGATCCAAGCTGGTGGGCAATTCATCCTGCAATCGCTGCTAGCACATCCAAGGTTGATCACACCAAGAACAATTTCGGTTGGGGAATCGGTTGGCATGTGAGCATGCAAGTTTTAGCTCGTGGGTATTCAGTGCTGAAGGATGAAAACTACAAAATTATTCAGCCTGCTGGAACTGGTTACGCACAAGATGAAGCTAAACGGCAATATGCAGAATTCTTAGAGAACCTCACAATTCGTGAGACTTTGCTTCTTAAGAGTTCACGCAAACTTTTCAGCACCCGCAACCCCAAACGCAAAAATTCAAAGAATGCACTACGGGCAAAGGTGTGGGTTCGCATCATTCAGTTACAACTGCTCCCAGGTCGGCTTCTTCGAGTTGCTGGGGTCTACCGCTAATTCGCTTTTAATCGACAGTCAGTCCCACTAAACTGCGTTGTGAATCTGGAACAGCGCTCTAGAGACAGGAAGTACGGAGATGAATTCTCCTAAAGTCGCACTCATTGCTGGCATTACCGGCCAAGACGGTAGCTACCTGGCTGACTTACTGATTCAAAAGGGCTACATCGTCCACGGCATAATTCGCCGCTCTTCATCTTTTAACACCGGTCGCATCGACCACCTATATACCGATCCAAACATCATGAACCAGAAGCTATTCCTTAACTATGGTGATATTGCAGATGGATCAAGCCTGATGGCACTTATTAATAAGACGCAACCAGATGAGATTTATAACCTGGCGGCACAAAGCCACGTGAAAGTTTCTTTTGATATGCCGGTCTTCACGGGTGAAGTAACTGGTATTGGCACCACAAACTTCTTAGAGGCAATTCGCGCTGTTAAGCCAGATGCGCGTTTTTATCAGGCGTCCAGCTCAGAAATGTTCGGCGCGACTCCGCCTCCACAGAATGAAGAGACACCTTTTTATCCACGATCACCATACGGAGCAGCAAAGGTTTACTCATACTGGATGACCCGCAACTACCGTGAGGCATACGGAATGTTTGCTGTTAACGGAATTCTGTTTAACCACGAATCACCTCGTCGCGGTGAAACTTTCGTAACGCAGAAGATCGCGAAAGCTGCCGTCAAAATCAAAGCGGGCCAACAAGACAAACTCTTCCTCGGCAATCTCGATGCAGTGCGCGACTGGGGATATGCGCCAGAGTATGTCGAAGGCATGTGGCGAATGCTGCAACACCATGAAGCGAGTGACTATGTATTAGCCACCGGCACCTCACATTCGGTTCGTGACTTCGTGCAATTTTGTTTCGATGCAGTAGAACTTGATTGGGAAAAGTTCGTTGAGCTCGATGAGCGCTACTTACGCCCTACTGAAGTTGATGCGCTGATTGGTGATTATTCAAAGGCCAAGAATGTTTTAGGTTGGGAGCCCAAGGTGTTACCAGCTGAGTTGGCGAAGATTATGGTTGTGGCAAGTGTTGAAAGAAAAATCTAGTTTCACCAAACAACGAATACCTTCAGAGCCGCGAAATACGCTGGGCCTAATTCTTAATAAAGTATCAACCCAATTTTTTCTCTGGCTTTTTGGCTCATTCATTTTGGGGTTCATTGTCATTGATAGATTTCCACTTGATGCACTGTTGGTACTATTCCTAGCATTTATCGTGGTCGCTGGATTGCTCCGATTTGGCAACTTATACGGCGCGCTTACATTCCTTTTTCTCGCCGCCACGCCTTTAGAAGGTGTGACTAGCCAGATTCCATTTGTGGCTTCTTTAGGTCGCTATGCACCACCACTTGTATCTTTTGCATTCTTATGTCTTTCACTGATCAGCATCTTTGCAATCTCATCCCAACTAGGTTTCAAAACTTTTCATAAATTTAAAACTTCGAAGGTGGGTTTTTTTGCCATCTTTGTTTTACCAGCAATTTTTGTAGGCTGGCCCGCAAGTGCCGCTACGATGATTCAATTCTTGAATGCCATTCTCATGATTTTTCTCGTTATCAATTTGAGTAGGGTCATACCTCGAGGACCAATTGAAATTCTAAATCAATTAGGCATCGCAATTGGAATTTATGCATTGCTTCTTTTCTTACTTCAAAATCCAATTACATTCCTACAAAATTTGTCTTCAGACTTCTTCATTGGCGATGGAAACATTTCGAACCCAAACCGACTTTCAGGCCTTGGTGGCGATTACGAATTATTGGCTCAACTATTAGCTGTCGGTTGCGTGTTATTGGCTCAATCAATCTCGCAAACCACAGGTATCCGAAAATCGGTTGAAGCGAGTTTACTTGTGGTGTCTTTCTTGGTTCTTATAGCTACGGCCAGTCTTTATGGAATATTGACAGCATTGATTGGTTCTGTATTAGTAAGTCAAGACATTAGGAAAAAGAAAAAATTAAGTATTTCCTTTCTTCCAATAGCTGGGGTCGCTGTCGTACTTGGGACTGCGCTACAGGTAATTCTGTCAAGACTACAAGCCAGAAGATTTCCTTTGGAAGATCTAACTGATTTATTTACAGACCCAGCCAGAGTCTTGAACAGGTCCACCGTTTGGGAACGCGTAATGTCAGACTCAGATTTTCAACAGGTTGGTCTCCTAGGGCTCGGTTGGCCATTTCCACTCGCACGATTTGAGACTTTTCCACACAGCATGTTTTTAACGGTCTACATAACAAGTGGATTTTTGGGGCTCGCTTTCTTCTGTTTTGTTTGGCTTAAATTCGTGCGCTCATCCTTCAAGCTCCTGCTGAGGCGTGAATATCTTCATGTTGGTTTAGTTGCTCTAACTCTCTTAGGAGGGAATATCTTGAATGAAGTGACGCGACTGGGGAGCTTTATAATTTTCTTTGTTTTGGTTCTTTCGTGCACCATGCTTTTGTTTGATAAGCGAGAAATCTAGAGTGAAGAATCTATCTTTTTTTGAATCTTTCTACCCATACCTTGTTTTGGTAAAAAAAAGATTTTGGGCGGCTATGTTGCTATCGAGCATCAGTGCAACCTTTGAAATCTTTGGTCTGTCCGGTGCAATCTTCCTACTGCTCCAGGACGAAGGACAACTTCCATTTGGAATTTCCAGGGTCACCGCCTTCTTACTTTTTGCGTTTTCCCTAATCTTTGGAGCGCTCGCTAAGGTGGCCGCAGACTCCCAAACGCATTACATAAATTGTGACATCGAATCCCACTGTCGATCCGAACTTGTAAATTCGATTGTACGGAGCTCTTGGAAGGCTGTCAGAAAAGTTCCTCAAGGTCGTTGGATAAGCCTGATGATGTCAGAGTCAACAATGGTTTCTAACGGGGTGGCTTCTTTTTCTACTTTCTGTGCCAATGTCTTTGCTCTATTTCCCCTCTTGCTTTTCGTATTAATCATCCAACCGTTATCGATTATCCCAATTGTCGTTCTTGTACTAATCGGGCTTTATGCAACGCGCAGGCTAAAAATCCGCGCGATGGGTATTGAGCAACGCTCGCAACAACTGTCCGTTGTAGTTGGTGAACAAGCATCTGGTGTTTTGGCAAATATGAAATCTGTCTTTGCAAGTAGAGACTCGACAACATGGACAACACAACTCCAAGGAACTATAAAAACACTGTATGGTCTTAGGAGTCAGCAATTACTGGTTGGGCCAAAAAATCGCCTAACGCTTGATTTAATTTCAGCCTTAGGGTTGATAAGTCTTATCTGCTGGGCCTTAATAAGTCCGAATAACATTAATTCTGTGGCACTCACAGCCGCTGCCCTATACCGGGCAATGCCGCGACTGCAGGTGATGCAGCAGTCACTCTTAAACGCTCGAATCCAAAAAACTTGGATTGATCGTTGGCAACAACTGATATCTGAATTTGAATTAGATTTGAACTCACATTCCAACTTCAAACCAACGTTTATCCAGTGGAATGAAGTGCACTTGAAGGGGCTGCTCCTATCCCAGGATGGCGTTCAAGTTACGGCAGCCGCAAAATCATTGAGTTTTAGTCGCGGTGAGGTTATAAGGATTTCAGGAAGGTCTGGAAGTGGCAAATCGACTCTTGTAGACACACTGTTGGGGCTGCTGGAGCCGATTGAAATGTCTGTCCAAGTTGACGACCAGAAGTTAGAAAACTTTGCTCTTTGGAAATTAGGTGCAATTTCCTACGTGCCACAGTCAGACACCTTGGGGGCCGGTACCTTTAGAGAAATTCTTAGTTCAGGAAACCCCGAAGTGGCTGACATCGAAATCTGGAATTCGCTAAAGCTCATGGGTGTGGATGAGATGGTTTACTCAAGACAAGAACAGCTCGATACTCAGGTTATCAGCGTCTGGTCAGATCTATCTGGAGGTGAGCGACAGAGATTAAGTCTCGCCCGCGCACTTCTGAAGCAGCCCTCGATTTTGATTCTAGATGAGTCGACGTCTGCTCTTGATGTTCTAACTGAACAACATGTCACAGCAAATATCTCTGAATTGGCTCGTAAAACAAAAATGACAGTGTTTGTAATTAGCCATCAGAAAGGAATCAACATACACGATCGTGAATGGATGATCCATGATGGACATGTCGAGGAGATTTCAAAGTGAAAGAAATTAACGGCCAAGATGCTCTGGTCATCTGCACTTACCAAAGATTTGAAGATTTGCAGCGCTGCCTAAACTCCTTGGATGTGGTTGGCACAAAACCTGAAGTTATTTTGGTCGTAGACGGAGACCAGGATGAAACACTGCGAGTATTTCTAAAGGAAAAATACCCCGCCGTTATGTACGTTCCGTCTGAAAAGGGTTTAACAATCCAACGAAATGTTGCTCTCGATCTCTTGACTGATTCTAGGTTTATCTTTTTTGTTGATGACGATACAGAATTTCTGCCAGGATACTTTTCACGAGTCGCTGAAATATTTCTTGAGCATGATGTAGTAGGTGTAGGAGTTACCCCACTTCCTGAAGTTGTAAATAATGTTCAAGCCTTATCGGTTTTTTTGGGTATGAATAGCAACCACCCGGGCACAGTTAGAAAAAACGGACTGAACGTGGGGAGATTTGAAGGAGAAGGATTTGCAGACTGGTTGCCTGGATGTTCAATGTCGTTCCGTGCAGCTGCGATTGGTGGAATTAGATTTGATGAGCGTAGACGAGGATATGCATTAGGCGAAGATGTTGACTTTGGCCTGAAGATGAGAAAAGCCGGTTCACTGTATTGGTTTAGCGAACCACTCATTATTCATCATCAAAGCACAGTAAACCGACAAAAGCGTTCACTGTCTGTGCGTCAGCGGGTGAGGCATAAATGGACAATCGCCGATGATCAACTCGGTGATGTGACAAAGTTTTGGGTGAGTGCAGGTTACATTGGTGAATTTATATACTGGATTTTGATGGTTTTACGATGGAGGAGTTTTGAACCGCTCGCTTACGCTCTTGCCTTGGCTCAAGGGTGTTGGGACATTCTGAGAGGAGGTGGACTAAGTGGACGTCCACGCAAAACTTAAGGGTGGTCTCGCAAACCAAATGTTCATTGCCGCAGCTGGGATGGCGCTAAGTTCAAGATTGGGTTGTGGGCTTGTACTGGATGCTTCTAACTACAGTAACAGCAATGAAGTTAGAGAACTAGAAATCGAAGTCTTCCAAGAGCTTAAATCCTGCATTAAATTTGAAACACCTAGTGTCTTAGGAAGATTCGCAAAGTTGAACAAAAAATTCAACCCACGAAGTGTGCATAAAGCTTCTAACGTCTTCCTAGAAAATGGTTTCTCCTACGATGACCGATTCACAGAAATTCAGGAACCTGTGTTTTTAGATGGATATTTCCAGTCACTTCGCTACTTTGTTGATGTAGAAAATAAAGTCCAAGATGTATTTCAAGACCCAACGGAAAATCCTGTTCAAATCCAAATAGCAAGCGAAGTAGGAAATAACTTCAATGCTATCCACGTGCGGAGAGGCGACTACATGAATCCTCTGACTTCTGCTTTTCATGGCGTTTGCGACTCTTCCTACTTCATGCGCGGATTGGAAACCATCGAAAAGATTACTGGTGAAAATATGCCAGTAGTTTGCTTTACAGATTCTCCTAAAGAAATCTCTGATGACCTTAAGAGAAAAATTGACTTTATTGTGGATCCCGAAGTAGGTAGGTCTTATCACCATATGTTTGCAATGCGATCAGCTAAACATCTTGTGATGAGCAATAGTTCCTTTAGTTGGTGGGCCGCCTACTTAGGAAATCGCGAAGATAGAGTTGTCATCGCACCTCGACCTTGGTTCCAACAAGGTGATACATCAGCATCTGATTTAATCTTGCCAAACTGGTTATCGCTCGGTGCAAGAAACTGGACATCTGCAGGTGACTGAGAGTCTTTTCGCAAGAGTTTATGTTGTTGGATTAGATGACTATTTCAGAGGTGATAACACAATTCTAGAACTCCAAGAACCGGGTGTAGAAGTGGTGCGATTTGCTGCTACAGATGGAAATAGAATTCAGAACTTGGAAGAAGTTTATGATGCTAAAACTGTTCAAAAGCTTCTAGGCCGCCAGATGAGCCGTGCAGAAATAGGTTGCGCAATTAGCCACCAGCGCATAATCCAGGATGCCATCAATTTTGAGGGCGAATTTATTGTTGTTTTAGAAGATGATACAGACTTGGATGTACCAGTGAGTGCACTGAAAAGTCTTCCAACAGTTAAAACTTCGACCCCGACACTGACTGAACTAGTAACAAACGCAAGATTCTCGTTACCCAAAGAACGAATTAAAATTAAAGGCGATCTCCATGCAAGATGTCCCAAAGTTTATCGTTCCTTGTCAGTTCCTACTTCATCAAGATGTTACGTTTTGAATAGAGCAGCCATTCAAGCTCTACAACCAAATCAGAATCGTATTTATTACCTTGCTGATTTTCCACCAGATTATCTCAACAAAGTGCAGTTTTGGTACACAAAGAAACCGCTAGCCTCTGACAAAGATGTGCCAAGCACTATCGGTAATAGACCTGTCTTTTCAAGTGGAATAGCTGAGGTTTGGCGGGAGACAAAACTCATAATGACCTGGGGATATGGCAGTCGGAAACCGTTTAGTCTTAAGACTTTGATTAGTTTTATATTCTTTAGACGTTTGGCCGCATTAATCTTTCGTTTTCGGCGAACGCGATGAAAACGTGAATTATTTTTTCAATATGGAAAAAAGTAACGCTATCGATTAAATTTCATTTTTGTGTCTTAGATAAACCGCTAATGAAATTGTCTACCATTTTTTCTATAGAAAGCTCCTTGAGCTCTTCAATATTGAGATTTTGTCGCTCCATCAGACTCGTCGAATGTCCCAAGAATTCAAGGCAAAGTTTGAGATAACTATCCTTACTCGATGCGTAGTGCACTGACTTGCCTTCGATTAAATACTCGTGTTCAGGACCGTGAAGGTTATCCCTGATGGAAAGTATAGGAATGCCTGACAACAATGCATCTACAGCAACCAGTCCTATTCCTCTGGGAATCATGAAAAAAGATGCGAACAGCAGAGGGATTGTTTTTTCTGTGTTACTCAGCCTATCTAGATACACAACAAACCCTTGAGATTCCGCTCTCAACACTTGGGCCGCTCCAGATCCAGCTCCAATCACCAGTAACTTGAATTCTGCATCTATTCTGTGTATTTGTTCTGAAACTTCAAGTAAAAAGTCTAGATCTTTATCACGATCGAGCCCACCGATAAACAAACCAGTTTTGCCTGCGGAAACTTGGTTAACTTCTGCAAACTCAATCAGTTCTGCTTCTGTGGTTATCTTAATGCTTGCTGCTATTGGCAGGGTATCAAACGTATTATTAAGCACAGTCACCTTGCCATCTTTGATTCCAAAACTTTTTAAGTATGTCGCTCCACCTTCTGTGTAAGACAAAAAGTGATCTGCATGCTGGGCCAATAGAATCTTCATCTTGCGACCCACGCCAGAATCTTTAGATGCGTAAGTTTTACCGTGGCCCCAGATGATTACATTGAAGCGAAACAAATGTCTCAGCAGAAAAATCAAATACGTCTCCAGATTTTTCGCAGCGTGTTCCACCACCACAATGTCTGGTTTTGACTTTAAAAGACTGATCAATACTCTTTTGTAAATCAGGCTTCGGCCTCCGGGACTAAGCTCGAATTTTTTGACAGATTGAAGCCAGTTTGGGGAGAGTGAGTCCCTACGAGAAACTAACTTCCTTTCCGGTTCTGGGGCATAAATTCTTATCTCAAAGCCTGCCTTAGATCCCTCTTCAATCAAACGCTCAAAAAAAGCAACTCGATATTCTGGAAGCCAAGGGTGAATAACTAAAACTTTTGTTACGTCCTTACTAGACATAGAAATCCTTTTGGATAGACCAGTCTTCGTGTGAAAAACGATTTCGAAGGATTGATGCAGTAGGTTCACTTAAAACTGGATTTTCCTCTAAAAAGGAAGAGAACACGGCACTGGAACCAATAAGTGCTCCAGTTTCAATTATGCATGATCCCAAAGTTATGGCACCAAAACCTTCCCAAACATCAACATCAATTTCTATATGCGTCTCGTGGTCTCGTCGACCAACATTTCCCAGATTATTTGAAATGAGTACTCCATTGCAGATACGCCCGTTGACTTCGCTTGAGCAGTTTGGGCCGCCACATACCTGATTGCCGATTGTCAACGAGGTACTTACCCAACCATTCAACCCAAGTCCTAAGTGAGACTGTTTACCTACTTTTACATTCTGATGTAACGCGAAAAAGCTCCACGGTCTCGAGATCATTTCATCTGCTCATAATTTTCAGAAGTTTAAATCCACCAAATAAATACCTTTGATACATTTTTTTTGGATTTAGCAACAACCTATATAGCCACTCGAGCCCAATGGTTTGAATGACTCTCGGTGCCCGCAAAACAGTTTCCGCATAAAAATCAAATGCCGCCCCCACGCCCAGAACAGTATTTCCCAGGATTTGAGCCAACTGAAGCCCACTCAAATCTTGTTTGGGGGAACCCAAACCCAACCAAACGTGAGTAGCACCTACCTCACTAATCATCGAGGCCCAATTTTCTATGTCAGATTTTGTTGGTTCTACAAAAGGTGGTGAATAAGTGCCTACTATTTGTGTGCTGGCTTTTTGTTTAATCTTTTCAAGACAATCGTTCGTGGATCCTAGTAGGAAATGTTTATCCAAATTCTCCAATTCCATAAAGTATTTAAATACATCAGGACCAGAAACACGATCCTGCTTTTTGCCTAACTTCCAACCAAGTAACTTTGCTACGGGCATTCCATCTGGCGAATTAACCCAACTTTGAGCTAGGGACTTTGCGTATTCAGGATTTTCGTCAGCATCAACAATTGATTTCGCGTTTACAAATGCAAAATAGCGACCATCCTCATGTTCAGTTGTAATTTCTTGAATGAGTTCATTGAAATTTATAGCTGAGACAGGAACATTTCCAACCAGGACTTTTTCAAAGCCGGATTCAGACGGTGTCATCACCAACTCCCCTTGCCATCAATAACCACCTTGAATGTCTTTAACAGGATTGCAATATCGGTTGAGATACTCCATTGATCTACGTAATACAGATCAAGCAGCATGCGTTCTTCCCAGCTTGTTTCTTTGCGGCCACTGATCTGCCAGAGTCCTGTGAGTCCTGGCTTGATTAGGTGTCGGCGCCGGTGGTTTTCTTCGAGTTGAGCGACTTCTTCTTCCAGCATAGGTCGCGGACCTACTAGTGACATTTCACCGCGGATAACATTCAAGAGTTGAGGTAGTTCATCGATTGAGAAACGTCGGAGTACTCGTCCAACAGGTGTGATACGTGGATCTTTCTTATAGCGCGCAGCCATGTCTTCATCTGGTCGACCCAAAACCTCTAGCCGTTCTTTGTCGGCTCCATCCCGCATTGTTCGGAACTTGTAGAAGGTGAAGGCTTTTCCCTCAGCGCCAATTCGATTTTGATTGAAGAAGATTGGTCCTGAGCTGGTGGCACGTACCAATATGCCAGTCAACAGATAGAACGGCAGCAGCAGAATAAAGACTGGGATAGTGAATATCAGGTCGAAAACTCTTTTTTGAGTTTGTTTCAGGGGACTTAGTCTTGGTTCGACTAGCTCGATGAGTGGGAGTGAGTCGTGTCGCACCAATTCCAACCGACTAGCCCACACACCCAAAAACTCCGGCACAACTAGTAACTCGACATCGAGTTGGTCGAGTTCCCAGGAGAGTTCAGCGATTTGATCGTTTGCGAGATTGAGGCCTTGGTCGAGCACTACGCGACCAGCAGTGTGTTCGTCGACTGCATCGGTAATTTTCTGAGTGAAGTTACCGATTGCTATTAGTTCTTCGCTCACATCGAGCGTGATGATCCGATCGAATACCAGTTCATCCGATTCGGCTAGCACTTTGCTGATTTCGCTTGTGCGACTTTCGAGTTTTACGAGGATGACGGGTGTGGTGATTGGGTTGCGGTTGCGAGTTTTATAGAGGTACATGCGGATGAATCGGCGTCCGAGTACTAGTAGGAGTGTGCCGAGGGGGAAAGCGATGAAGATGAAGAGGCGCGAAACTTCAGCTTTGAAGATGTAAGAGAGAGTGGCGGTGGCCGCGAAGGCGTAGATGCTGGCGCGGATTACGGCGCTGGTGTCGGTGATGCCGTTCGCGACTGTGCTCCAACGGTATGCGCCGGCGACTGCAAGCGTGGTTACCCAGATGCCGACGATGATCAGGGTTACGGCAAAGGCAAAGGGAAGGTAGGCGCGCGTTCCTGCTGGTTCGAGGAATCGGATGAGGAATGATGCCGAGAAAGCAATGAAGATGGCGATTGAGTCCGAGATGACGGCGAGCCTTGCTGGGGTGCGATTGTGTAGCGGGTTTGTTTGTTGGGGTATGGAGGTGGTGGGTGTGGGGGTGTGGGTTTCATTGTCAGCGGGTAGGGGTTTGTGCCCCGAGGCCTTTTCCCCCGAATTTTCGGCCTTTTCTTCGGTTTTCTTGTCAACCGATGACATGCGTGCCCCCAGCAAGTTGGCTTTCTGGTTTTTGGGTCAAGAGTGCAGGGTAGTGCGATTTGGTGCGAATTTGCAACGGTTAGAAGCGCGAACTTCCTGCAGCCACTCCTCTTCCGATGAGTTGGTGGATACGGATTTCTTGGCTAATCTCCCAAGTGAGTCTTTTCAACCATACTTTGACTATGGACACGGAAGAACTGCAAATCAGGCTGCTTATCGTTGAGGATGACACCTTCACCCGCACTACCCTGCAGGCCACCCTGCAACATCTGGGCTACCAGGTCTCCGCTGCCGAAAATGTCCGCAAAGCCATCCACATCCTGGCAAACGAGCGGATTGATGCTGCCGTAATCGACCTTGACCTCGGAGCTGGGCCGAACGGGCTGGACTTAATCCGAATTCTTGAAGAGCGAAACCCTGAAATCGCCATCGTCCTACTCACCTCCTTCGTGGATCCACGCCTGCTCGAAACCCGAGGCAACCCACTACCCGAACGCTGCATCTACGTCCTCAAGCAATCGCTAAGCGACCCAACCGAACTCAAAGCTGCAATCACTGACGCACTAGCAAAAAACCCAGCCGGCATTCAAACTCCACGCATCACCGGACTTACCGAAGTGCAGATTGAAACCATGAGGCTAGTGGCGCTCGGCCACTCCAACTCTGAAATTGCGAAACTGCGGTTTGTTTCTGAAAAGGCAGTCGAGCAAACCGTCTCGAAAATTGCGAAGACCCTTAACTTGAGCGCAAGCAACGCGACTAACCAGCGAGTTCAAATCACCCGAGAATATTTCCGGCTGAGTGGTCGAAAAGTTTGAGCACGACATTGAACGAAAACCCGACGACCTTCAAACAAGATTTACGCCGGCGGGTGGGCGGTCGCTGGGCTGTTTCAAGAATTTCTTACATACTTATTGCTCCGAGCAGTGTCTTCTCTGTTCTACTAGTCGAGCCAGAAAGATCTCAATCCAATGTTTCAGGATGGCTTTTAACAAGCGCGTTGAGTTATCTCGTGCTTGCGCTACTTCTCTTCTGCGCACATAAAACCTTGCTTAAAGATCGACACATCACACCAGTTTCGGAATGGTTCATTGTGACACTGGGTTTTGCTCTGGGTGCAATCAAAGGAGTGAGTGTTGAACTGATCGCAGACGGTCTCGACCTACAAGAACTAAACACCGACGCATTTATTTCAGCTGGTCTTGGCTCGGGATTAACTTTTGCAATCGGCATGCCAGCGCTTGCATTTATCGCATCAGTCTTTTCCGAACTACGAGAACAGCATCAAACCTACACAACCAAACTCACCTCACTCACGACGCAGCGGTTACAAAACCTGCAAGAGATGAGCGACCTCAAGATTGAACTCGGTTCAAAAATTAGTCAAAGGATTCAATCTCCTGATTTGAATCTACAAAGTCAACCAACAGAGGTTGGGCAAAAACTTAGGCAGATGGTGAATGAAGTTCGCCCGATCAGTCACGAACTTTGGCTAGACAGTAAGCAAGTCGCCCCTCGATACAACTCCTGGGAACTTTTTAAAGGCTTTTCCCGAAATCCAGTAATCGAACTATGGCCAATCCTGCTTCTTTTCATGATCACATCTCCAGCTGCAATCGCCCGTTACACAACTGAAGAAGGCGTGCTGGTTCGAGTCAGCGTGACCTTGATTGGCTTTGCACTCGCGCTTTTCTTTGCAGATTCAGTATTCGAAAGAGTCAAACCAAAATCGAAGAACTCTGCACTTGCGGTCGTGGTGATATTCATATCGACAGTGACAGTTTTGTTCCCAGCGCTTGTCTTTGGTTCAAATATTGATCGTGGCACAATCCCTGCATTTGCGCTCACGTGTTTTTGGGTCGGCATTCTTATATACAGTGTTGGTTTTATCTTGAACGCTCAAACCATTGGTGCACGCATTCTTAATCAGCTCGAAAGTGATGTGAACCAGCAGGACATCACGGCTAGTGCACTTTCAAACCTACGCGCAAAACTCAACCGCGATGCCGCCACCTACTTACACGGTCAATATCAAAGCCAACTACTCGCAATCGCGGTTGCGATTGAAGAAGCTGAAACCAACGGCGACTCTGATGGTTTGCGAATCCTGTTGCACCAAGCAATCGAGCTTGTGAATGATCCACTTCGCAGCCTCGAGAAAACCACAACATCAAATGACGTCGACACCGCAATGGCCGAAGTGTTTGAAAACTGGGACGGCATTCTGGAGATTGAGTGGCAGCACGCATGCAACCTAGATCAGAGTCGCACCAACCACCGTGAAGAGTTGGCCGCGATGTTGTCGGTACTGCTCGATGAGGCAATCCGCAACGCATTCCGACACGGACTAGCTACCGCAGTCCAAGTCCAGGTGAACTGCCGAGACGAAAACGTAACTGCCGTATCGGTTGCAGACAACGGCAACGGCATCGTCAAAGTTCAAGATACTCGACGTGGAATCGGCAGTGCACTCTTCGACACTCATTGCGGTGCAAACTGGCAGCTGGCCGCGAACCCAACCGGCATCGGCAGTCTGCTCACCTTCGAGATCTAGTCAAAACAAAACGCCCCGCGACCACGAATGGCTGCGGGGCGTTTAAAGTGTTTGTTACTTAGCAACAACTTCTAGTGTGAAAGAAGCCTGAACAGCTGGGTGCAAACGAACACTTACTTTGTGACTGCCGGTGGTCTTGATGTGACCTGGCAAAGTGAGTGCACGCTTGTCGAGAGCTGGGCCGCCGGCTTGCTTAACTGCAACAATTACATCTGATGAAGTAACTGAACCGAACAACTTGCCGTTTTCTCCAGCATTTAGCTTGAGCACAACAGCAGTAGCTTCGAGAGCTGTCTTGATTTCTTTCGCGTGATCCAAGTCGCGGACTTCGCGTGCCTTCTGAGCGCGCTTGATCTGACTGGACTGCTTTTCGCCGCCCTTGGTCCAGGCAACAGCCCGACCACGTGGCAACAAGAAGTTACGGCCGTAGCCGGCTTTAATCTCAACTACATCACCAGGATTGCCGAGACCGTCAACCGCTTGGGTAAGAATGACCTTCATGCGATATTTCCTTTCGGCTAGCGAGTGGTAGAGGTGTATGGAAGAAGTGCAACTTCGCGGGCGTTCTTAACTGCCATTGCGATGTCGCGCTGGTGCCGGGTGCAGCAACCAGTTACTCGACGTGCGCGGATCTTGCCGCGGTCCGAGATGAACTTGCGCAACAGTGGAATGTCTTTGTAGTCGACCGAGGTCGCCTTTTCCTTGCAGAAGCTGCAAGGCTTTTTCTTTAACGTGCGAATTACAGGCTTGGCCATCGTGGTGCTCCGATTTCTGTTCGAGCCCGACCAGGTTTTCACTAGTCGGGATGGACCTTTGGATATTTGGATTGGGTTTAGAAGGGAGGTTCATCCGTTGCTGAAGCGCCGCCCCATGCGCCACCGGCATTAGCCGCTGGTGCGCCAGATGACCATGGGTCATCGGCTGGTGCTGATGCTGCTCCACCACCGAGTGCTGCACCGCCGCCAGAGTTACGTTCAACTTTGGCTTTGGCATTACGCAAAACTGGGCCGATGTCATCGACATCAACTTCTACAGATGTGCGCTTCTCGCCTTCTTTGGTTTCATAATTACGAATCTTCAAACGGCCGGTCACAATCACCCGAGCGCCGCGAGTCAATGACTCGGCAACGTTCTCGGCATACTGCTTCCAAACCTGGCAACGTAAAAATGTGGTTTCGCCATCTTTCCACTCGTTCGTTGTACGGTCGAGTGATCGCGGCGTACAGGCAACGGTGAAATTAGCCACGGCAGCGCCGTTCGGCGTGAACCGTAGTTCTGGATCTCCGGTTAGGTTGCCAACAAAGGTAACCTGAACATCTCCCAAAGCCATGACTTTTCTCCTTCTCTGCCTTAGCGAATTTCCGGACGCATGACCTTAGTGCGCATTACTGACTCGTTGAGGCTGAGCTGGCGGTCCAGTTCGGCAACAGCGGCAGGACTGCAGGTCAAGTCCAAGATTGCGTAGATAGCTTCGGCCTTCTTATTAATGTCGTAGGCCAAACGACGCCGTCCCCAAATATCCACAGTATTTACAGTGCCACCATCTTTGGTGATGACATTGAGATAAGTGTCTAAGGATGGAGCAACGGTACGTTCTTCGAGATCTGGATCTAGAAGGACCATAACTTCATAGTGACGCATGCGTAGAAACACCTCCTACGGGCTAATCGGCCACGGTCTTTCCGTGGCAGGAGGGCAGTGCGTCCTCCGCGAGTCAGGGCTCAGTGAACTGAGGGGGTCTGACACCGATATCTGATCGGTTGCAAAGGCGTGCGCAGGTTAGCGGTTGAATGGGGGTTAACTCAACCTCGATTTCGGGCCGAACTAGTCATTTTGGCCGCGAATTGTCGAAAATAGGTTGATATCGGATGAATCAGCTGGTTTTCACCGATCACTCAGCGCCGTAAGCGTCAATCCCTGCCGCATTAGGCTGCGCGAGTGCGAATTGTGACCTGGAATGTGAACTCAGTGGGGGCTCGGATTGACCGAGTTGTCGCTTGGCTCGAGCAGCACAAGCCAGACGTGGTAGCCATCCAAGAACTCAAGTGCACCACCGCCGCCTTCCCTGCCGCCGCTATAGAGGCCCTGGGCTACGAAGTCGCTGCTCACGGTGATGGCCGCTGGAATGGTGTCGCGATTCTCTCCCGTGTTGGTCTTGCCGACGTTGTCCGCGACCTTGATGCACAACCAATGTATGACGGCTCCATCGAACCGCGCGCAATCGGCGCAACCTGTGGCGGGCATCGAATCTGGTCGGTCTACGTACCTAACGGACGCGAACCCGAACACGCGCATTACAACTACAAACTTGAGTGGCTTGCAGCTTTGCGCAAAACCGCAGAGCGCGAACTAACCGAACTAGTTACGCCGAATAACTTGCCGTTCGCAATCATTGGTGACTACAACGTTGCACCAAACGATGCTGACGTTTGGGACTTAGCCGATTTTCAAAACGCAACCCACATCACGCCCGCAGAACGCGAAGCTGTACTAACTCTCCGCGAAGTTGGACTAGAAGAAGTTATGCCGCGTTCGCTTAAAGGTGAGCCGTTTACTTTCTGGGATTACCGCGCCTTGATGTTTCAAAAGGGAATGGGCATGCGAATTGATTTGGTTTATGCCAATTCAGCTTTTAGAGATTTAGTGAAAGACGCATGGATTGATCGCGATGAACGCAAAGTAAAAGGCGGCTCTGATCACGCGCCGGTTGTGGTGGACTTGTGAGCGACGAAACCTCCGCCCGTCACGAACATGGTCAAGCATTGCGTGTTCGAATAATCACTCGGGCTGAACACGACGCATGGATTGGATCACGAGCTAGTGTTTCATTCTTACAAACTCCACAATGGGCAGATGTAAAACTGGAATGGCGGGCCGAGAGTGTTGGCTGGTTTAACCAATCGGATGCACTTGTTGGTGCAGGTTTGATTTTGTACCGCAACGCACCAATCATTAAGCGTTCACTCGCCTATCTCCCGGAAGGCCCAGACATCGACTGGTCTGCTGATTCGCTTTCCGATTGGCTGCAGCCACTTATTGTGCACGTGTCGCGGGCGGGCGCATTCACTTTGAAGATTGGTGTGCCGGTTGTTGCTCGCAGTTGGTCTCAAGACACAATCAAAAATGCGGTTGGCCCGAATCAAAAACTTCGCAACATTGAAGCTGACTTCACAAACCCACAACTCAAGCAAATCGAGACTGCATTACGGAAACTCAACTTCACTCAGCCAGATGGAGATTCGGGGTTCGGCGATGGCCAACCAAAGTTTGTGTATCAACTAAATATTGCAAACCAAACCGATGAACAACTGCTAACAGGATTCAACCAACTTTGGCGGCGTAACATCAAGAAGGCGGAGAAGGCCGATGTCTCCGTACGCGAAGGCAACCGCTCAGACCTAGCCGCTTTTCACGAGGTCTACAAAGAAACCGCAGAACGTGATCACTTTCGCCCCCGGCCACTTTTCTACTTCGAGCGTTACTGGGATGCATTTCAGACTCATCCAGAACGCATAAAACTTTTCCTAGCCGAAATAGATGGTGAGGTTGCGGCTGCAACCATTTGGATCCGAGTTGGCACACACTCTTGGTACTCATACGGAGCATCCACCACCAAGCATCGTGATGCTCGCCCATCTAACGCAATCCAGTGGGCAATGATTCGCGCAGCTCGCGATAACGGCGCAGAGATTTACGACATGCGTGGCATCAGTGAAACTTTGGATGAAGCCAACCCACTATTTGGTTTGATTCGATTCAAGCTGGGAATCGGTGGTGGCGCAGTCGAATACATTGGAGAACACGACTACGCAATCAGCAAACCACTTGTTGCCTTATACAACTTGTATCGTCGTATTCGCTAACTCGGATTCGCTAACTACGCGCTTTCGCCTTTTTGTTTGATTCGCTCTAGCCGCGACAGCGCAGCATCCTCGAGTGGTGACTTGTCCCCAACAATCAGCCGCATAACCCACAACAACGAGCGGGTCACTGGTCGCACAAACCAGTTCGGCAAAGTCCGTAAGCCCAACTGCTTGCGCCACTCTTCAGGCAGAGTTCCAACCGCCGCCGCAAACAACAGCGCATAAATAGGTAGTGCACCTTTGGGAAGTGGTGGCTTACGTAAGAACTTAATAATCTGCAGCGTCCGCTCATTAACAGTTATAACGTCGCGGTACGAATCGATCGTCGACTCAAGCTCTGCTAACGAAGCTGGCGGCGAATCAACCCCAAGCGGTAATACCGCTCTACCCCACTGCTTCACATATAAATCGGCTCCACCCGGAATCGGCTTTTCGCCGTACGCTAAATGCGCCGCCAAAAACGAATCTGTAAACGCAATATGCACCCACATCAACAAATCTGGATCGCTTGCTTTATACGAACGCGGTTCTGCTTCACCAGGTGCGTTGTACGTGCCGCGCACCTTGGTGTGCATTCCGTTTACGCGACCGGCTTCATTTGTGATTGCGGATTTTGGTCCATAAGTCATGATGGTGAGCCAGCGAATCGTGCCACTCAAGCGTCCAAGCACGTCTTCTTCGTAACGCGAATGCTGCGCAACCCCAGCCAAACTTCCCGGATGCATAGCCTGCACGAGTAAGGCGCGAACTCCACCGATCATGGTTGCAAGATCAGAGTGCACAACCCACGGCGCATCGCCCGGCTCAAATAAACCTGCATCATCGCCCGCTGCAATCAGCGGCGTCCATTCGGGAACTCCTGATTCCGCGCCTGAAAGAAGAGCGCGGAAACGTCGGGAAAGTTCGGCTCGAATCACTTTTACTTTTTAGCCTTTGGTTTAAAGAGTTTTGGCCAGATCCGAAGTGGCAGCAGACTGATTGCTTTCATCGAGATCGCCATTGGCAATGGGAAAACCACTTCAACTCGACCCTTTTCGATTCCACGCACCATGTACTCGGCTGCCTTTTCGGCTGTCACCAAGAATGGCATTGGGAAATCATTGGTGTCTGTCATTGGGGTTTTTACAAAACCTGGTGAAACTGTTTGAACTTCAACGCCAGTGTCTTGCAAACCAGTGCGCATTACTTCGAGGAAATTCAGCTGTGCAGCTTTGCTGGGGCCGTAACCTTCCGAGCCCGGTAGGCCGCGGTATCCCGCTACCGAACTGACTCCAACAATTAGTCCAGATTTTGCTGCAAGCATGTCCGGCAAAATCGCTGCAACGCAATTGCCCATTCCAACCACATTGGTTTCGATATGCCGAGTGAACTCGACTAGATCAAATTCGACAGCAGACATCCGCTTCCAATACCCAGCCAAGATGACGACGATGTCTAGACCGCCAAACTCACTGCGAATCTGATCAGCCGCTGACTGCACGCCCGCTACATCTACAACATCCACTGGCTTTACCAGCATGCGCCCTGCTGAAACGGTCTCAAGGTCGGCCGCTTTACGAGCCGAAATTGCTACTCGCGCACCGCGGTTGACAACTGCTTCCGCAAAAGCCGCACCAATCCCACTCGATGCTCCGATTACCCAAACTTTTTTTCCGTGCCAGTTGTAACTCATAACTTAACCATACTGAACTGCCACACATCGAGATGACCAGAACGGAAGCCGGCTTCACTGTATGCGAGATAGAACTCCCACATCTTTTCAAAAGTGGAATCAAAACCAAGTGCTTTTACTTTTTCGTGTTGGGCAAAGAATTGCTCGCGCCATAACTTCAAGGTGTGTGCGTAATCCATGCCTAGCGAACGGCGATCCACAATTTGCATACCTGCTCGAGCTGCTTGCTCTTCACAGACTTCAACCGACGGGATGATGCCGCCAGGGAAAATGTATTTGTGAATCCAGGTATATGCGTGCTTGGATTCAAGTAACCGTTCGTGATTCATGGTGATGGCTTGCAAACCAAAGTGTCCGCCTGGCTTTAGAACCTCAGATACTTTGCCGAAATAAACCGGCCAATACTTTTCGCCAACCGCTTCAATCATTTCAACACTTACCACGCTGTCATATCTTTCGGTAACATCGCGATAATCTTTTAATTCAATATCTACGTTTTTCGTTAAACCAGCTGAGTCGATTCGAACCTGCGCAAGCGCCTGCTGTTCACTCGACAATGTAATGGTGTGCACATTTGCTCCGCGACTGCCGGCCTGAAGTGCCAGCTGACCCCA